>JBGQNR010000040.1:0-34327 GCA_041501225.1 Acidobacteriota bacterium | reverse complement strand
TGTGGTTTCTTTTGTTCACCTGGAGTGTGCTCCTTTTGGTTGTAGTGGTTATTTGCTAATTCCTATTATAACCAATAAAGACGCACATTCCAGGACTATTTTACCCTTTCGCCCCAAAAATCACGCTGGTTTATGGTCTAGCGTGCGCCCCGGTCGGAATCAGGCCAACTCGTTTTCATCCGTTGAAGAGCCGGACAGGCCACGTGGATGCCCCCATTCGAAGTGACATTTCAGGCAGCGCCAGCGAGGATCATTTCCAGTGGGCGCACGCCCGGCGGGGATGGCGCGGCCGGCCCGCAGGTCTTCTTGCACCTGCCTGTCGGCTGCGGGAAGGGCGTAAATGATTGCGGCAACCTGTGCCGACCCGCATCTCAGGCACTTCGCCGGACGAGTGGGAGTCATTTACAAATCCTGGCGGCTCAAAACGGATAAATGGATTCCAGGCATGCAGCGATTGTGCACCCAGCTAACTCCTTAGGCAAGCATGGCTTTGCGAAAAAAACAACCGATAATCTCAGCAAAGTCACAGATAAGCGGGCCTACCCGGCACAGTTTAGAATCTGGACTTTCCAATGGCTACAAAATAGCAAGGCCCCCATGGCTGCACTCCCCGGGTGCAAATCGGTTCGGAAGTTTGCGTCCGTGGTGGGAATTTACTTGTTCCTTCAACCTTAATGAGATACAAAAAACCACTGAAATCCGGGCGGGCGAGTTGTCGATACTTTGTTTGTTTCGAATCCGCCGGCGATGACCGGCGGCGTATGCCGAGCAATCCTGTGATGAACTCCCACAGGACAATCCGGCGCGCCGCCTTCTGCAGCACGTTGCGGACGAAGCCTCCGACCGCCTTTAGATTAAATTCCCAGCAAGTGACATCCGCGAAACTTCATCGAGTCCGACCGCCGGCTATCACACATAAATGTCCGGAGGTAAGGGATTTCCCAAAATAGCCGTCGCAAAACTTCCGGATGGTTTTTTTGTTCGGTCGATGTTATTCTCCCCCGATCAAGGAACCGAAAACCACTTTCAGTTGAGGCACGCTATGCGTCGAATCGTTGGAACCATTGCCCTGTTGGGCACCTTTCTCTTAGCACCGAGTTGGATCAAGTCTTCACCGCAGCAATCGAAACCAAAGAACGTCAAAGCATCATCCGCTAAGCCGGCGGCCTACGGCAACGTGGAGGCCATCAATGAAGACGAGTTGAAAGTGTATGACTACTTTCTTGCCTCCGATCAAATGGAAGGCCGCAACCTGCCTTCCCGCGGCTACGATGCCGCCGCGCTGTATATCGCCAGTCATTTGAAGGAGTGGGGCCTGAAACCTGGTGGCAGCACAACCAGCACGGATGGGCCGCTGCAATCCTATTTCATGCCGTTCGAATTGGTAAGTAACCAGCTCGATGCTGCGGCGACGAAACTATCGCTGACGATGCCACCGCCGGCGGCGCGCGGTGGTCGCGGCGGAGCAGGTGCAGCAGGGGGTGGTGGCCGCGGTGGCGCGCCTGCAGCGCCGGCGGGACCGCGCAGTTTTGAATATGGCAAGGAATGGACAATCGGTGGCGGTGCCGGCGGCTTTGGTGGCGGCGGTCGTGGCGGCGGAGCTCCGCAGCCGGCCGATATGGCCAATGCTCAAATGGTGTTTGTCGGAAATGGCTACGTGATCAATAAGACCAATACCAATCCGTACGAAGGCATCGATGTACGTGGCAAGGTGATGGTGGTAGCCGGCATGCCTCAGGAACTGGCGGCCGCGCAGCAAGCCGCACAACAAGCTGCGCAGGCGGCTCGAGGAGGCGGTGCGGCTGCTGGCGGACGCGGCGGTGCCGGCGGTCGCGGAGGTGCGGCTGCCAACCCTCTTGGTGTCGAAAACACTGACTTCGTGACGCCGCAAGGGTATGCAGTCAAGAACGGGGCTCTCGCCATCATCATGGTTCCGAACTTCCAGCAGTTGACGGCGATGTCCAGCCCCGGGGCGGGAGGCGGCGGACGCGGCGGCGGATTAAATGGCCCATCGTATCAAGTTGTGAAATTCCAGGCAGCCAGGCAACCGGCGGTTCCCATGATCACAGCCGGACTTGATCTCACCAATTCGCTCTTCCAGGGGGAGAAGCTCAGCGCAGCCCAGGTGTTCGAAGGCGCAACCGCCAACGCAAAGCTGGAATCATTTGCGCTCAATGCGGAAAAGAAGGTGAGCGTGCACATTGCAGTCAACAGCGATTTCAATCACGCAGAGAACGTGATTGCCATGCTGGAGGGCAGCGATCCGGTTTTAAAGAATGAGTATGTGGTTGTGAGCGCCCACCTCGACCACATCGGATTGAGCGCTCCTGATAGCAATGGCGACGGTATCGCCAACGGCGCGGATGATGATGCTTCCGGTTGTGCCGCAGTCATGGCTCTCGCCCGTGCCTATCAGCAGGGGGCGGACAAGGGAATCCGGCCCAAGCGTACGATGATTTTCCTCTGGGTTGCCGGCGAAGAGAAGGGTCTCTGGGGCTCGCAATACTTCAATGAATTTCCACCGATTGACATTACCAAGGTGGCGCTGGATCTCAACATGGATATGATAGGGCGCAGCAAAACGCCGGGCTATGTGGATCCGCCCTCCTACAAGCTGGCAGAGCCGAATGAGGTTTTTGTCGTCGGCCCAAATATCAGCAGCGATGACCTGGAGAAAACCCTTACGTCAGTAAACGACGCCTATCAAAAATTAAGCATCAACCACTTTTACGATGTCACTGCTCCCGATGCCACCCATGACAACCTGGGCCCTGGGGCCCAAGGGCAGCGCATCTTTTATCGTAGCGATCACTACAATTTCGCCAAGATGGGAATTCCGATTGCATTCTTCACTACAGGATTGCACTCGGATTATCACCGAGTGACAGATAGTCCCGACAAGATCGACTTCAAGCTCATGCTGGCGGTCACGAAAACTGTGGCAGCAGTCGGCTGGACGATCGCAAATACCGCAACGCCACCCAAGATAAATGCCAAGCTGCCTGACCAGTTGGTTAACGACATGAAGACCGTACAGGCGCAGGGCTGGGGAAAACTGACTCCGGTGCTGCCGCCTTTGCCGAGGATGCCGTTCTAAGTTTAGCTTTTCATGCGCCCGGAGCACTGCCGGGCGCATGGAAAGGATTACCTAAAGACAGCCACAAAGGACACGAAGCCCGCTTCAGGGAAATTGTGTTATTAGTGGCTGTTTTTGCGTTTTCGCAGAGACTGCAGGAGGAACTGGATCAGTGCCGGTTGTGGTTTGCGGCTAGCTGGCGAACGCGCTGGACTTGTTGGCGCGCCGCTTTGGCTGATTTTGCCTGGCCACAGAGCAGGAAGCAATCATGCGCTTCCTGGAAGCAGGCCACGGCCTTCACATACCCGTCTTGAGAATCATCCCCGACCAGGAGCAAGAATGCCTGGCCGCGGTTGTATTGCGTTACGGCGAAATCCACCGGGTACTCAGCACGAGTGCGCACTCGCAAGGCGCGATCCAGGTGCTGGAGCGCGCGGTGCACGCATCGACGTCTGATTTTTTCATCGGTCACGGCCAGAGAGAGACAGGCATTGCCGAAATTGTTGTGCAGCGCTGCATATTGGGCCGGAAAGGCCGAAAAGCCGTAAACCTGCAGGGCGTGTCGATAGCAGTCGGTCGCCTTGCGCACGTTCGCAGCCCGGTCGCCACTGCTGAGTTGACGATAGGCGGTGCCGAGGTTTTGCAGGGTAGCAGCGTAGCGCAGGGGGTTTTTATCACGAGTCCTTATCCGCAACGCCTGCTCGTAATGCATGATGGCCTGCTGCCACTTGTCGGGGTGCTCTTCCTCCGGAAGCTCGCACCAGGCATTTCCCTGGTTGTACTCTTCCCTGGCCCAGTCATCCAGCTGGTTGCAGCTCAGATAGATTTCTGCGGCCGTCCGGTGACACTCCAGCGCGGCTTCGAGACGGACCTTCTTGGGCAGTTGTCTCGAATAGACATACGCATTGCCGAGGGCGTCCAGGATTCCGGCGCAGATGAGAGAATCCTCCGACGAGGCTGTCAACGACAGAGCCTGGCGCAGATACTCCACGGCAAGGTCCGGGTTGGTTAGGGAATTGTGCCGGCAACCGCCGCTGTGGCAAATGCCCAACCGATAGTGCAGCTCGGAGTTCGCCGGCTGGAGGCGGACTGCCTCTTCCAGCAGGTCGACCGCTTCTTCGCAGCGGTGTTTGATGCAACTCGAGGTTGCTCTGTCCAGCAGGGAATTCAACATATCGCCAAAAGTTTACCCTTTCGCGGCCGGTCCTGCGAGCCCCCTCGTGCAAATTACTGAAAATTTCTTAGCCGCCGTATCCGCTCGATAGGACCGGAATTTTTATGCAGAAGAGATCAATGCGGGTATTGCTGAGCGCGCCGTTTTGCTGCCGCCAAAAGACCGCGTGCCCATTCGTACGTCCCCAGCGCATGAACGTGCGTGTAAGAAGCCCAAACGTTTCTCTGGACCAGGCCGTCGCGCCCCTGACCGCAGCCCGTGCCGCGTTGCACCGCACAGGCGGTGTGGGAGTGGACTCCCTCGGTGACGATGCGGGAGTAGTGAAATTCGTGGCCGCGTATCGCTGTTCCCACTGCAAAAAACGGATTGGGCCGGTCCACGAGCAGTTCAACATAGCCGTGCCCCTGCATAGCAGGGAAGACCTCGACCTCGAATGGCAGCACGCCTGCCATGGGATATCTCTCCCCATTCCAGCGGATGGCCTGGGACAGCAGCATCAATCCCCCGCACTCGGCATAGATCGGCAAGCCATCCAGCGCTGCGGTCTGCACGGCGGAAAGAAAGTCCTGGTTAGCCGAGAGTGCCGCGCCATGCGTCTCGGGGAAGCCTCCGCCGATGTAAAGAACATCCAGGCCATGAGGCAGGCCGATCGCAGTCAAGGGAGAGATGGCTACGAGGGTTGCACCCGACTGCTCGAGTACCTCGAGATTCTCCGGGTAGTAGAAGCTGAGAGCCGAATCCCTTAGAAATCCGACGCGGATGCCGCGGGCATCGGGCAGATCGGTGAAAACCCTTCCGCCTGCTGGCAATGGAGGAGTTTTTCGTGCCAACGCGAGGATCCTGCCGAGATCGACTCGATCACGGACCAACTCCAGCAGGTTGGCCTTCAGCTCATGGATCCGCGGGTGCTCGTATGGCGTTACGAGCCCCAGATGACGGGCAGGGAGCAGAGAATCGCCTGCCATTCTCGGAATGCAGCCAAGCACGGGGAGGCCGCACTCAGCCCCGACTGCATCTCGTATCACTTTTTCATGACGCGCGCTGCTCACCTCGTTCAGCACCACTCCCTGAATGTCGACCTGCGGATCAAGCCTCTGGCATCCGAGGACCATTGCGGCTGCGGTCCGGGTGACTTTGGTGGCATTGACCACAAGCAATACGGGGGCTTTCAAACTCTTGGCCAGCTCTCCGGTGCTGTGGGTTCCCCGCGCATCGGAGCCGTCGTATAAACCACGGTTGCCCTCGATCAGGTTGAGCCCATCCTGCAAGGCCGAGGCTGTGAAACAGGAAGTGCACCTGTCGAACCCCATGAGGTAGGTGTCAAGGTTGCGGGCCGGATGCCCGGAGGCCCAGGAAAGCCAGGCAGCGTCGATATAGTCGGGGCCCTTTTTGAAAGCGCGCACACTCAGTTCCTGATCGCGCAAGGCAAAGGTCAAGCCCAGCGCAAGCAGGGTCTTACCCGAATCACCGGAGATTCCGGCAAGGACGAGCCGCGGGTAAGGGGCAGAAGGGGTCACGCTTGGGGGTTATCTTCCTTCGGAGGGAGTTGAATAAAAGAGCCGCCTAAATAACTGTACACGCAGCGGCTCGAGTCGATGAGCAGACGGATCGCCTGCTTACAGTCTTCCTTGGAACAGGCCCCAGCTCCATATTTTTCGATCATGGCTTTGGTCAAATCTCCGGCCTTTAGGTTCTTCTTGCCGGTGCACTCCGTCACCAGGTTGAACATGTCTTCTGCCAGAGTCTCAATTGGAACTGTACCCACGCCGCACCTCCATGCTAGCCAAATCTCCAAAACAAATGAATCCCAGGAAGCGAGGTGATTGTAGCAAAAGAGACTACAAAATACACGAATCACACAAGAGGAACCACCCTGGCCCGGCAAGAAGGGCAGTGCGCCGGAAAGAGATTGCTGCGCCGTCGATTCTTTTTTTGTAGCGCCCGGAATTTCAAGTGGAGTTTGCCCCTTTTACGGTTGTTGGGGGTCCACTATAATCTCGCAATGTTCTAAGGAGCGAAGCGATCGATGGGGCCTGCGATTCAGTGCCGCGATTTACATAAGCAGTACAAGACCCGCGCCGGCGTCGTCCGCGCCGTGAACGGACTGGACCTGGAGGTGCGGCAGGGTGAGTGCTTCGGCCTTCTTGGCCCCAATGGAGCGGGGAAAACGACTACGATCGAGATTCTCGAGGGTCTGCTCGAGGCTACCTCGGGCGCAGTTGAAATCCTCGGGCGTCGTTGGGGCGAACATGACGACGAGTTGCGCCAGCGCCTTGGCATTACCCTGCAAGAAACCCGTTTTCCGGAAAGGCTTACGGTTCTCGAGACCCTGACCCTGTTCCGGAGCTTCTATCGCAGCGGCAATGATCCCGCTGAGGTCATGAAAGAAGTGGAGCTTACCGAGAAGGCAAAATCCTGGGTGGTCAAGCTGTCTGGTGGGCAGCGCCAGCGTTTGGCTGTGGCCTGCGCCCTGGTTGGCGATCCCGAATTGCTGTTCCTCGATGAACCGACGACCGGCCTTGACCCTCAGTCCAGACGCCAACTGTGGGACACCATTCGGAGGCTCAAAGAACAAGGGAAAACGACTCTGATCACCACCCACTATATGGACGAGGCCGAGAGGCTGTGCGACCGTGTCGCCGTGGTTGATCACGGCGTAGTCATTGCATTAGGATCCCCATCCGAACTCATTCACACTCTGGGGGGCGAGCATGTCGTGGAGTTTGCTCTCGTCAATGGGCCCGGCATCAGCGAGGCGGAACTTGCTGCTCTTCCTACGGTGAGCGAGGTGCGCAGGGAAGCGACGGGAACGGCCCTCACAGTTGCTGAACCGCACATCGCCATTCCGGCACTGCTCCAAGGGTTGCAGAGCCATGGCCTCCGTTTGAATCGGCTGACTACCCGCCACGTCAGCCTGGAGGATGTTTTCGTCCACTTGACCGGGAGACGCCTGCGCGATGATGAAATATCATCCTCTTAGGGAACTGATGCTGTCGCGCGTACGCGAGTTCTTACGCGAGCCGGAGGCTATTTTCTGGGTGTATGGTTTTCCACTGCTGCTGGCCCTGGGCTTGGGAATTGCGTTCCGTAACCAGCCGGCGGAAAAAGTGTACGTGGATGTACGGCAAGGTGACGGCGCCGATGCTGTTTTCCAAAGCCTGAAAACAAGCCCCGATATGATCGTCGAGATTCATCCCGACGCCGAATGCCGCAACCGGCTGCGCCTGGGCAAATCATCCCTGGCCGTCATACCCGGGAGCCCGACCACATTCCTGTTTGATCCTACGAGGTCTGAAAGCGTCCTGGCACGACGGCGTGTGGATGACGCGCTTCAGCGCGCCGCCGGGCGCAGGGACATGGTGGCGACTCAGGACGAGCATATGACCCAGCCGGGAGCCAGGTACATCGATTTTCTCGTCCCGGGCCTTCTGGGTATGAACCTGATGGGAAGCGGCATGTGGGGCGTGGGTTTCGTGATCGTCGACATGAGGGTGCGCAAGCTGCTGAAGCGTTTTGTGGCCACTCCCATGAAAAAATCCGATTTCCTCTGGTCGATGGTCGGCGCTCGCCTTGTGTACATTATTCCTGAACTGGTGATCGTTCTGGGCGTCGGTGTTCTCGTCTTTGGAATCATGATTCGCGGCAGCGTTCTTTCCATTCTCGTCCTGTGCTGGTTGGGAGCTATGTCCTTTGCCGGGCTCGGGCTCCTGGTTGCCAGCCGCGCGCAGCGCATCGAGACTATCTCCGGCTTGATGAATCTGGTCCAGCTACCGATGTGGTTGTTTTCAGGTATCTTTTTCTCTTCCGAGAGGTTTCCTGCTGCTCTGCAGCCCTTTGTTCAAGCGCTGCCACTGACCCAGCTCAACAATGCGCTTCGAGCGGTAATCCTGGAAGGGGCGTCGCTCCCTTCCCAGGCTTGGAGGCTGACGATCCTGGCTGCCTGGGGCGGCATTTCCTTCCTCTGCGCGCTCCGCTGGTTCCGATGGAATTAGGAGCCCGTTATAAATTTCGACTGGCTCCCGCCGCTATCGAGCCGGTTACATCCACCGCAAATCGCATCATTCATGACCATTCGCGCACTACTCGCTCTGCTCCGTTCGGGCAGGCAAAGACATGTGTTGAAGTAGGCCTGGGGGCGTGATACACAAGGGAGCTCGTCGGCGTTCTGCCGACCGGGTGTGGGTAGTCTAGAGGAGGAGCCCTCTCATGAAACCCGGCAAAGTGTATCTGGTAGGAGCAGGCCCCGGGCATCCCGACTTGCTTACGCTAAAGGCCGCTGAACTGCTGAAGAAGGCTGATGTGGTCATCTACGATCGGCTCATCCAGGAGGAGGTGCTGGCCTTCTGCAGTCCGTCTGCCGAACGGATCTATATGGGCCAACCGGTCGGGAAGCATGAATCGCGACAGGATGAAGTTCATGTTTTACTCGTGCAGAAGTCCAGGGAAGGCAAGTTGGTGGTGCGTCTCAAGGGTGGGGACCCATTTTTGTTCGGGCGCGGCGGCGAGGAGGTGGAGTTCCTGGCCGAACACAACATACCGTTCGAAGTGGTTCCCGGAGTCTCCGCCGCGCTGGCCGCGCCTTTGGCTGCCTGCATCTCCGTGACTCACCGTGAATGCGCCTCATCTGTGGCAATTGTTACCGGCCATGAAGCAAAAACAGCTCCCAGCCGCATTCGCTGGGAGGCGCTGAGCAAGCTGGATACCCTCGTTTTTCTCATGGGTGTGCACAACGTGCGCCATATCTGCGCGAACCTGATCGAGCACGGATGCCGCCCGGAAACGCCTGCGGCCATGATTCAGATGGCCTTCTGGCCCGACCAACGTATTCTGACCGGGACGCTGGCCAATATCGCGGACGAGGTCGAGCGTGCGGGGATGAAGCCGCCTGCCACTCTGGTAGTGGGCACAGTCGTAAGACTTCGCGAAAAGCTCGGCCTGCACGATCAGATTTCGAATGTTTGAGGGGGAATCCCATGGATTGCGGCAAGCTAATGCGACCCGTTCCGTGGTTGCGTGACCTGCGTTGAATAAGCTTGTTTTGTGCATGAATCGAGTTTAAATTCTTCCCGGCCAAACAAGTATCGTGCAGGCCAGCCGCAATTCGCCGGCACTTTTATACAATGGGCTGCCTGGATATGCGATCGGCACAGCTTCTGATCGCATGCGTGGCTCCATGGGAGAAATAATGATGGCAAATGATGGGAAAAAGAAAACCGACATGCTCGATAAGCTCGAGGAAGGGCCATGGCCCAGCTTTGTGAAGGAGATCAAAAAGGCTGCCGAGGGCAGCGCAGTTTGCGAAGACCTTCTCGGGCAACTCGAGCTCTCCTATGAGGAAAAAAAGGGACATTGGAAGCATGGCGGAATCGTCGGCGTCCTTGGCTACGGCGGAGGTGTGATCGGGCGTTATAGCGATGTACCCGACAAATTTCCAAAAGTTGCACACTTCCACACTCTGCGCGTAAACCAGCCATCGGGTTGGTTTTACACCAGCGCCTCGCTGCGGACTTTGTGCGACATCTGGGAGCGTCACGGATCGGGTCTGACCAACATGCACGGAGCCACGGGCGACATCGTGTTTCTTGGCGCGAGGACCGACGAGTTGGAGCCGACATTCAAAGAATTGATCGCCGCGGGATTCGATCTCGGCGGGTCCGGGTCTTCCATGCGCACCCCCTCTTGCTGCGTCGGGGAAGCGCGCTGCGAGTGGTCTTGCTTCGATACGATGCGGGCATGCCACAACCTTACGATGGCCTATCAGGACGAGATGCACAGGCCTCCGTTCCCCTACAAATTCAAGCTCAAGTTTTCCGGCTGTCCGAACGATTGTGTCGCCTCGATTGCGCGTGCCGATCTCTCGGTCATCGGCATTTGGAAAGACGATATCCGGCAGGATGATACCGCCGTGGCTGCGTATGCTGCCGGTGGTACGGACATCCAGAAAGATGTCTGCGATCGTTGTCCCACGAGGTGCATGGATTGGGATGGCAAAAGACTGAGCATCAAAAACAGTGAATGTGTGCGCTGCATGCACTGTATTAACGTGATGCCGAAGGCCCTGCGGCCAGGAACGGAGAAGGGGGCAGCGATCCTGATCGGTGCCAAGGCACCCATAGTCCAGGGAGCACTGTTATCATCGGTCCTTGTGCCGTTTGTTCCGGCCGAGGAGTTGGAGGAGACCCTGAAAGAGCTTCTTTCCCGCGTGTGGGAGTTCTGGGATGAGTATGGCAAGAACCGCGAGCGGATCGGAGAATTAATCCAGCGTGTCGGCATGGCCAATTTCCTGGATGCTATCGGCCTCGATCCTGTCCCGGAGATGATCGCAGCCCCGAGAGACAATCCATACATCTTCCTTCAGAACGAAGGAGAAAAGGAAAAATAGGTCGGGAAAATCCCGTACGGAACCCCGCGCCGCCCTATTGATTTTGAGGAGCTATCCACATGGCAACACAACCTGTCAAGAGAATCACCGACATCGGCCCGCCACACTACGAGAAGTTTCTCCACCCGCTCATCCAGAGGAACTATGGGCAATGGAAGTACCACGAATCCCTCGCTCCCGGCGTGCTTTGCCACGTCGCTGAGTCGGGAGAGAAGATCTATACCGTGCGCGCCGGATCGCCGCGCCTGCTGAGCATCCAGACACTCAGGCTCTTCGCCGACCTGGCGGACAAGTACTGCGGCGGATACCTGCGGTTCACGAGCCGAAATAACGTTGAGTTCCTGCTCGACGATCCGGCGAACATCGAGCCGCTGAAGAAAGAGCTGATGTCTGCGGGCTTTCCTGTCGGCGGGACAAACAACGCCATCAGCAATGTCATCCACACGCAAGGCTGGATTCACTGCCACTCTTCCGCGACTGATGCATCAGGTATTGTCAAAAATGTGATGGATGCGCTCTATGAACGCTTCACTCATGAGGATCTGCCCGCCAAACTGCGCATCGCCCTGGCCTGCTGCCTCAACATGTGCGGTGCCGTGCACTGCTCCGACATCGCAATTCTGGGAGTGCATCGCAAGCCGCCAAAGATCCAGCACGATGTTTTGCCCAGGATTTGCGAGATTCCGACTCTAATCGCCTCGTGCCCGACCGGAGCGATCCGGCCCAAGAGTGTGGATGGCAAGCCGTCGGTCGAGGTCGTGGAAGGGCAGTGCATGTTTTGCGGCAACTGCTACACAGTCTGCCCGGCAATGACGATGAACGACCCTGAAAACGACGGGTTGTCTATCTGGGTGGGAGGAAAAGTGAGCAATGCGCGCACCGCACCCAAATTCACCAAGCTGGCCATACCCTTCCTCCCCAACCATCCTCCTCACTGGCCGGAAGTAGTCGAAGCCGTGGTGAACATCGTGGAGGTGTACGCGCAAAATGCGCGCAAGTATGAGCGCGTGGGTGAGTGGATCGACAGAATCGGCTGGCCCCGGTTTTTCCAGTTGACCGGAATCCCGTTCACTCGTTACCACATCGATGATTTTAAAAATGCGGGACAGACGTATGCCCGCTCCACGCACATAAGGTTTTAGAAGGAATCGCGCGGAGCGACGAAGGCCACTGAGATTTCAAAAACCCAAATTTCTTCTCAGGGGATTTTGCCGCCTGGGCGGTTGGCATTTGCAGGGATGTAGGGATGGGATTATTTAAGGAGGTCAAGAAACCGGTCATCAAGGCTACTGTGAGTGTCGGCGCTCAGATCAGCACACTGCGTCCGAGGTATATGCCCATGACGCCGCCGTGCATCGGGAATTGTCCTAACGGTGCCGATATTCGAGGTTGGCTGACTACAATTGCCCAGGCCGAAGCCTATGGCCGAGGCGACGAGCAGGCTTTTGAACTCGCCTGGCGAATGATCACGGAACGGAACCCCTTGCCGGCCGTTTGCGGGCGGGTGTGCCCGCACCCGTGCGAAGATGCCTGTAACCGCAATGCCAAAGACGGGGCTGTCGCCGTCAACGCGCTGGAGCGGTTCATCGGCGATTTTGGGCTGGAGCATCATCTCAAGCTCTCCAAGTTGACCGAGGATCATCAACCGGAAAAGATCGCAATTGTTGGCGCCGGTCCGGCAGGTCTCTCATGCGCCTATCAACTCGCACGCCGCGGCTATGCGGTCACTGTGTTTGAGGCTTTTGGCGCGGCGGGTGGAATGCTCCGTTACGGCATCCCACGATATCGGTTGCCACGCGAGGTATTGGATCTGGAGATCTCGCGGATAGTTGATCTGGGCGTGGAGCTGAAGTGCAACACCGTGGTGGGCAGGGATATTTCCCTCGAACAGCTCCATGAGCAGTATCAAGCGGTGTTCGTGGGTATCGGCGCACATAAAGGCCTCCGACTCGGCGTCGATGGGGAGGATGCTGCGAACATCTTCACCGGAACGGAATTCTTGCATCACGTCAACTCCGGGGAACAGGTTCCACTGGGACCGAAAGTGGTGGTGATCGGTGGAGGCGACACCGCCGTCGATGCTGCCCGGGTGAGCCGGCGGCTGGGTTCCGAGGTAACGCTGCTGTATCGCCGGACACGGGCAGAAATGCCGGCCATCCAACCTGAAATCGAAGGCGCCCTCGAGGAAGGCGTCCAATGCGAGTTTCTGGCAGCTCCGTTGGAGATCCTGCGCGACAAGGGATTGGCCGCGGGGATCAAATGTATCCGGATGAAGCTTGGTGAGCCCGATGCTTCGGGAAGGCCGCGTCCTGTGCCGCAGCCGGGCTCGGAGTTCGTGGTCGAAGCCACGGCGATCATCGCAGCAATCAGCCAGGAACCCGAATTCGCAGGGCTTGAGGATGTCAGGGCAGGGAACGAACGGATCCGGATTGACGATTGGGGAAACACCGGGACGGACGGTATCTATGCCGGTGGGGATGACGTCGAACTGGGCCTGGTTGCCATTGCTATTGCTCAGGGCAGGTACGCCGCGGAAGCCATCGAGGCGCGCTTCCGAGGAAAGGAATTGACGAAACCTGTGCTGCCGCCCCCAATCAAGCCTGAAAAGGTCAAGCTTGCCTGGTACAAAGAGGCGCAGCGTCACGAGCGCGGACATATCCCGGTTGAGCAACGCGATTTGAAGACGGAGATAGAATCCGGGCTTACCGAAGCCGAGGTGTGCGAAGAAGCCAAACGCTGCTTGTCATGCGGGCTGTGCATGGATTGCGAGGCCTGTTGGATGTACTGCACTCCAAGCGCCTTCGTCAAGCTTCCCAAGGGGGAGCATTACAAGGTAAAGCTGGAGCTCTGCAACGGCTGCAAGAAATGTGCCGAAGAGTGCCCCTGCGGGTACATAGAAATGGTTTAGCGGCTGGCATCTGATTGCGAATGACGCGTACTTTCACTCGTCATTCGTAAATTCCCCAGGGGCTGCCATTATGTTTGTGACCTTCATTTGGACAGGAGATCGAGCGCATGCCGACGTTTGAAGTGAATGGGAAACCCTACGAAGTGGATGAGGATGGTTTTCTTGTGGATCCCGGCATCTGGAACGCGGAAGTAGCCAGGAACTTCGCAACCAGCGAAGGGGTTTCAGAATTGACCGAGGATCACTGGAAGGTGATCAACTACCTCAGGAGCTATTTTCTCGAATTCGGGATCGCACCGATGATCCGGAAGCTCTGCAAGGAAACGGGATTCAAGTTGAATCAGATCTACGAGCTTTTCCCCTCGGGGCCGGCCAAAGGCGCCTGCAAACTCGCAGGCCTGCCCAAGCCGACCGGGTGCGTCTAGCTTTGTGCCAGGGACGAATGGTTCCTCCTCGCTCGGGTGTTCTTCGGGCGACGGGGGATTTGAACCTAGCGGTCTTGCTGATGAGTGCGAATACAAAACTCGTGGTGGAATGCCTTGCGGGCCAAAGAGAGGCTATCGTCCGGCAATGGCTTGCACGTGCAATTCAGGGGTATGACCCGAGCACATCGCGCTTTCTGCAACAGGACCAGGATGGCTTCTGCAATCCGGTCGGGCACGCCCTGAAGGAGAACCTGCCGGTTTTATTTGGTGCGCTGCTCGAGGATCGGATTCCAGCGACCTATCAGCAAAATCTGGATGCGATCGTCAGGGTGCGGGCAGTCCAGGATTTCAGTGCTTCTGAGGCGGTGTCCTTCATATTTGCCCTCAAGGAGATCGTGCGGAGGGAGCTGGCGAGTCAGGATCAGCTCGATCCACATGGAAGCGGCTGCGCGGCCTTCGAATCGCGAATCGACGCCATGGCCCTTCTC
Organism: Acidobacteriota bacterium; assembly: GCA_041501225.1. Classification (GTDB taxonomy): domain Bacteria; phylum Acidobacteriota; class UBA6911; order UBA6911; family UBA6911; genus JAFNAG01. The sequence continues at coordinate 19,874 of JBGQNR010000040.1, read as the reverse complement.
GCCTTTGATTTGTACATGGGATGCCGCGAGCAGGTGTACGAGATCAAGTTGAACGAAGGCAGGCGCCGGGCCCATGTCAGTGAAAAAATGGCTTCGAAGCCCACGGGAAGATCGAAGGATTCTCCATGAGCTATTTTTTTGCAATCGTGGCGCCCTATGCGTGCGCCGTTGTTTTTCTGACCGGGTTGGTCTACCGGGTCTTATTATGGGCGCGCTCGAGTGTCCCTTTCCGCATCCCCACCACCAGCGGTCAACAGATATCTCTGCCTTGGATTAAATCCGGGATACTCGAAAGCCCCCACACGAAACGAGGGGTCGTCGCGCGCATGGCCCTCGAGATCCTCCTGTTTCGTTCCCTGTTTCGCAATACCAAGGTGAACCTGCACGAAGGGCCGCGATTGATTTACGGGGAAGAAAAATTTCTATGGCTCGGAGCGCTGGCTTTTCACTGGTCAATGCTGATCATTATTCTCAGGCATCTGCGCTTTGTGTTGGAGCCGGTTCCGGGTTTTGTGCTCGGCCTGCAGTCCCTGGACGGCATCTTCCAGGTGGGAACTCCCGTTTTCTTTCTGACAGATGCAGTCTTCATGGTTTCCTTGGCCTATCTCCTGCTGAGAAGGCTCTCCAATCCGCAGGTCCGCTATATTTCTCTCCTTACGGATTACCTTGCGCTCGGCCTTCTTCTGGGGCTTGCAGTTACCGGCATCTGGATGCGCTACGTAGCCAAGGAAGACGTGTTTGCGATCAAGGAATTTGCGATGGGATTGGCGACCTTTTCCCCGCATGTGCCGGAGAATGTCGGGCTGCCCTTCTATCTCCACCTTTTTTTCTTGAGCGCCCTGCTCGCGTACTTTCCATACAGCAAGCTGATGCATATGGCGGGATCGTTTCTGAGCCCGACCAGGAATCTGGCAAACAACAACCGCATGAAGAGGCACGTCAATTCCTGGGATTACCCGGTCAAAGTTCACACCTATGCCGAGTGGGAAGATGAATTCCGCAACAAGATCAAGGCCGCCGGCTTACCGCTGGAGAGGCAATAGCCATGGCTGATCCGAAACCTCAGCCCGGGGATCTGGTCCAGATCGATTATCGGCCGGCGCGCAGACGCCTGCTGGATCCGGCGGTGTCTTTTCGCAAAGGGACCTTCTGTTACAGCGCCCTGGCGAAGAATCTGGATTATCTCGGCCTGCCTAATCCGCGGGAGTGGCAGCCCTTTGATCAAGACTGGAAACTCCCTGCCAATTGGAAAGAGATCATCCTGGATGGCATGACGGACCGGCTGGAGAAATATCGGTCTTTCCGGCTTTTTATGGATATATGCGTCCGATGCGGCGCCTGTGCAGACAAGTGTCACTTCTACATCGGCTCGGGCGACCCCCGCAACATGCCTGTGCTCAGGGCCGAGCTCATCCGCTCCGTGTATCGCAGGTACTTTACCGTCGCAGGACGCGCTTTTGGCCGTCTGGCCGGTGCGCGCGAACTTACGGAGGAAGTGCTCAAGGAGTGGTTCTACTATTTCTATCAATGCACCGAGTGCCGCCGCTGCTCGGTCTACTGCCCCTACGGCATCGATACCGCCGAAATCACAATGATCGGGCGTGAGCTGTTGAACCTTGTGGGATGCAACATCAATTGGATCGTCGAGCCCGTCGCCAATTGCTTCCGGACGGGCAACCATCTTGGGATTCAACCCCATGGATTTAAGGACAGCATCGACTTCGCCGTCGATGAACTCGAGGAAATGACCGGCATCCGCGTGGAGGCGCCGATCAACAAAAAGGGGGCCGAAATTCTGTTCGTCGTCCCCTCCGCCGACTATTTCGGAAGCCCTCACTACTACACGCTGCTCGGCTACCTGCTGCTTTTTCATGAGATCGGGTTGGATTACACATTCAGCGCCTTTGCCTCGGATGGAGGGAACTTCGGTCTTTTCAGTTCACACGAAATGATGAAGCGCCTGAATTCCAAGATCTATGAAGAGGCGCGCCGCCTCGGCGTCCAGTGGATCATCGGCGGGGAATGCGGACACATGTGGCGTGTCATCCATCAATACATGGACACGATTAGCGGCCCGGCGGATTTTCTCACTGCACCGATCTCGCCCATCACGGGGACGCACTTCGAGAATGCTCGGGCCACCAAAATGGTCCACATTTGTGAGTTCACTGCTGACCTGATCTATCACAAAAAGATCAAGCTCGATCCCCGCCGGAATGATCGCTGGAACGTGACCTTCCACGATTCCTGCAATCCGTCGCGGGCTATGGGGCTGTACGAAGAGCCACGCTATATCCTCAAGAGCGTGTGCCGTGAGTTTCACGAGATGCCCGAAAACACGATCCGTGAGCAGACTTTCTGTTGTGGCAGTGGCTCGGGATTGGGCACCGATGAGAATTTCGAAATGAGAATGCGCGGCGGGCTGCCGCGAGCCAGTGCCGTGAAGTACGTGAAGGAGAAGTATGGTGTAAACCTGCTGGCCTGCATTTGCGCGATCGACAAGGCGACCCTGCCGCCACTGATGGAATATTGGGTGCCGGGTGTGGAAGTCGCCGGGGTGCACGAGCTCGTAGGCAACGCCCTCGTCATGACCGGTGGGCATGCACGCAGCACCGATCTGCGCGGTGAGCCTCTGCCATCGCAGGAGGTGCGTGCTCATGCGTGATCGAGGGCTGATTGTGGCCGGACTGTTGCTGTTCCTGGGGATGGTCCTGTCTCCGATCTGGTACAACCTGGCGGCAGGGAAAACAGCGAAAGGACCGGCACTCAAGCTGCCCGCGCAGGAGAAGGAATGCGTGGCTCCCATCTCCTACATGAAGACCTCGCACATGAAGCTGCTTTACGAGTGGCGCGATCAGGCAGTGCGCAACAACCAGCGGACTTACGCGGCCTATAACGGAAAAACCTATACCATCAGCCTTACGGGAACCTGCCTCCGCCAGTGCCATACCGACAAGACGGAATTCTGCGACCGCTGCCACGCTTACAGCGGTGTCAAGGGCCCCTACTGCTGGGACTGTCACCTCGACCCGCGCCTCGCCCGCCCCAGCCAACAAGCGGACGGCGTGCCTACAGGAGAACAGGATGGCCGTTGACCGAAAATCATTCCTGCGCCTTACTGGATTGTCGCTGGCGGCGCTTGTGACCAGGAAACCTGCCGGCGCTTTCACGAGCCCAGGCCAGGCGCAGAGGCAGCCCGATGCGGGCTCCCTGTCAGCGAAGCGCTGGGCGCTGATTGTAGATGCGCGCAAGTGCCTCAAGAAGCAAGGCTGCGACCTGTGCATCAAGGCTTGCGGCAAGAGCCATAATGTTCCGGATATCCGCGACCCGCGCCATGAGATCAAGTGGATATGGAAGGAACCCTTCAAGGCCGCCTTCATCTCCGAGCGGAGTGAACATGCCAATGCGGTGCTGCAGAATCAACCCTTCGTGGTGCTCTGCAACCACTGTGACCGGCCCCCGTGCGTGCGCGTCTGCCCGACGCAGGCGACCTGGAGGCGAGAGGACGGCATCGTCATGATGGACTCGCACCGCTGCATTGGCTGCCGCTACTGCATGGCCGCTTGCCCTTATGGCGCGCGCAGCTTCAACTGGATGGATCCACGACCCTATATCAAAGACCTGACCGAAGATTTTCCGACGCGGACCAAGGGCGTGGTTGAGAAATGTACGTTTTGCGCCGAACGGTTGGCTCAGGGAAAAGCGCCTGCGTGCGTAGCGGCTTGCGAGCCGAAAGCGCTGATCTTTGGTGACCTGGAGGATCCATCCTCCCCGGTACGGGAAGCGCTGCGCTCGGGTTTCTCCATCCGGCGCAAAGCCGAGCTAGGCACCATTCCGGAAGTCTATTACCTCGTCTAAGGTGCGTGCATGTTCATGTTTGAAAAGGCCATCCAAGGCAGCCGAAAATACTGGGCCTGGGTTTTCACCCTCCTTGTAGGAATGGGCGCCGGCTTTTTCTTTTATTTACGGCAGTTGGATCAAGGCCTGGGGATCACGGGATTGAGCCGGGACGTCACATGGGGGCTGTACATCGCGCAATTTACCTTCCTGGTAGGCGTCGCCGCGTCGACGGCTATAGTTGTGTTGCTGTTTTATTTGTGCGACTACCGGGCCTTTGGCAAGATTGTCATTTTGGGCGAGTTCCTTGCCATTTCAGCCATCACCATGTGCATGCTGTTTGTTTTCGTCGACCTGGGGCAGCCGATGAGGCTTCCCAACATCCTGCTTCACCCGACGCCTGGATCCATGATGTTCTGGGACATGATCGCGCTGGCTGGCTATCTGCTACTTAACGCCGTGATCGCGCTGTTCACACTTCGTGCCGAGCGGAATAGCGAGCCGCCTCCAGGCTGGATCAAGCCGATGATCGTGATCTCCATCCCCTGGGCTGTGGGAATGCGCACAGTGTCCGCGTTGCTTTATTCCGGCCTCCCCGGGCGCTCTTTCTGGCTGACGGCGATCCTGGCGCCACGTGCTCTGGCATCCGCATTTGCAGCTGGTCCGGCGCTGCTGATTCTCCTGTGCATGGCTATGCGTGCGCTGAACCGGTTCGATGCCGGCAAGGAGGCGATTCAGAAACTGGCGCAAATCACTGCGTACGCAATGCTGGCCAACTTGTTTTTCATCCTAATGGAAGTCTTCACCGTTTTTTACAGCCGGATCCCAGGGCACATGGAGTCTTACGAATACATGTTCATGGGATTGAACGGGCACACACAGCCGGTTCCGTGGATGTGGGCTTCGGTCGTGATGGCAATTGTCGCAGTAATTCTCCTCCTTGTGCCGCGCACACGGAAGGACGAGAAAACTCTCGCTCTGACCTCGGCGCTCGTCTTCATATCCTTGTGGATTGACAAGGGCGTCGGCTTGATCGTGGGCGGCTTCGTCCCGTCGCCGCTGGGCGCCGTCACGGAATATGTGCCCAGCTCCGCGGAGCTTGCCAGCGCGCTTGGTATCTGGGCGTTCGGATTTCTGATGCTGACGGTTTTTTATAAAATTACTCTTTCCGTGCGCGAGATAGAGCCCTGAGTGCGCACAGGCTTCTGGATAGCGCTCGAGCTCTGCTGCGGCAAAATCCCAAACCGAGTCTAGTCGGGCGGGGCTTACTTAACCTTGACCACCTTTGTTCCTACTCTGTCGCTGACCGCGTCGTAAACCACCACTTTGACAAGCTGGGTCGGCGCCTTCATGGGAATCACTGAAGAGTACTGAATGCCTGACTGCATGATCTGCTGATAGCTTTCCTCCGGCAGTTCCAGCCCCATGGTCTTCCAGCTATCGCCTAGATTATTGCCATCGCCGTCAGCGTAGAAGATTGCGATGTGCAGCCTGGTGACATGGCGGAGATCGACCATCTTGAAACCGATCTTTTCGGGATTGATTTTCAGGGCAACCTTGATCTGTGGCTTGTCACCAACATCTCTTGTTGTAGTGACTTTGAAAGGAACATCCGGCACATCGCCCTCGTAACCCCCGGCAGCAGAAATCCTGCTGAATGCAAGGAACTCTTCACGGTCATAAGGTCGCAGCGTATCACGGGCGTAATAGCCGTGGCGGAAAGAGACATTCAGGCCGGGGCGCTTCGTTTTTACGCTGATGTTCCGGTACTGCCCGTTCCAGCGATCATCTCTTGGATAATAGCCCAACAGGTATTGCACGCGCGTGGTCTTGTCGAGGCGATTGAGTGCACGGCCAATATCTTCGCAAATCGCAACGCGGCCCCCGGTATGTTGGGAGACCCTCTCCAAAGAAGTGAGCATGAACGATCGGCTCCAGTTGACCGCCGAAAGCTGGGGGGGTGGCGGAGCCACAGTCGTTGTGGACCCTTTCGTCGGCGCGGTGAGAGTCACTCCCTTGGTTGGCACGATCTCGGGATCTGCGAAGGTACCGCCTGTGTGGAATGAGTGGATGGCGACCCGGGCATCGTTAGCCATGGCAATTACCCCATTGTCGTAATTGACATTGCCATTTGGAAAGAGCAATCCATCCCCGGTGAGGAACATAAGATGTTTCTCACCTTCCATGTAGCGCAAGTATTCAATGCAGGTGAAGAGGTTCTGCAGATCCTGAAAGGAGCCGGCAGCCCTGGGAGCAAATTCATCAAATGGCAGCGAGATCGTGGCAAATGCTGCTCCGATCGTGTCGAATCTGATCAGGCTCTGCATGATCTGCGAACCCGGACCACCCTCCTCGGCAACCTCGTCAGCTACCGTCTTACGCGCATCCGTTTCGGCTGCCCTGTCGGAGTCTCTCAGAAAGACATCGGAAACCTCGTCCCAATCTCTTACGATCGTCCCCTTTTCTGTCAGCCGTCCCGGCGGCACCTGCCGCGATGTAAGAGGGCCACCGCGCCCAAAAACCTTGTCGATATCAGGCTGCAAGGACTTGGGGAGTTCTCTGATTCCGTAGATGGTCGCCAGACCACGCAGATGCAAGTCCAGCCACGACTCGATCTTGTCGTTGGACTTCTTATAGCGCTCGAGCACCTGGGAAATGCGCTCGTGATCGGTAGTGAAATCCGTGGCACTGTTGTAGGCAAATACCGCCACGCGGTCCTTGGGCAAGAGATCCTCGCGAACGAACTTGATCAAGGAATCCACAGCCCGGTGGGGCGATTGATGCCGGCCGCGCCCCAAGAGGATCAAAAATGTGCGCGATATCTGCGGAGTGAGATCGAGAGTGGGGATGTTTCGCAGTGACGGCCTCGGGCCAGGCTCCGATGGATCTGAGGAAAATGTCTGAACCGAGAAATGACGAATCTCCTGCGGGCGGCCGTTTTCATAGATCTGAAACTCCTCCTGTTTCAGATCGGTTATGGGCCTATCCTGCTGGTCGGTAACGATAACATCCACCGGAATGAGCCGGACATGGACTCGAATTGTTCCCGGAGGGCCGGGTTTCTGCTCCTGAAAACCGCTTGGGGCTTGCTCCGCAGCGGTCGGCGAACCGGCCGTGAGAAGTATGGAAAGCGGGGCAATCAAGATCGCTGCCAGATTCCGGATGAACCTCATAGTTCTCCTCCCTGCAGGAGCAAAATCGAAATTTAATTTCACCTTTCTTTTAGAAGATTATAAAACAAAGAATTAGTTTCGCCTAATTTTCCCTAATCCTTGCCGGATTCCATGAAAAGGAGATTATCTTGGCAGCGCCAGAAGTTCGGCGACTTGTTTGTCCAGTGCGATGGAATCCAATTTGCCCATGCGGAAATATACACGCTTTCCTTTCTGGTCAAACAGCCAACTTACCGGGAGCGCGCCCAGGCATTCCTTGTCGAATCCCGTCATGAAGGCATTGTCCTCCTGCTTCGGGCTTTTCCACAGATTGATAAAATCCGCCTTCTGCCGGTCGAGGAAGGGAATGGCCGTCGGGGCTTCCATATCGAAGGAGACAGCGATGACTTCCAGTCCCTTCGCGTGGTACTTCTGATACAGCTTTATGATATCCGGGAATTCAGCAACGCAAGGTGCGCACCAGGTAGCCCAAAAATTAACGAATACAACCTTGCCTTTCAGTCCTGCCACGGTCTTTTTCAGACCCTCGGCATGGGTCTCCGTCAAGGACCGTTTTTGCTGAGCTGTACTGCCACCAATGAATGGGAGCATGATCGCCAATATCAACGACAGGAACTTCCGCCGCATGTTTACTTTTCTCCTTTCCAGCCGAACTATCATCATTGTGGCATTTGCTCTCGTGAAAAGTCAAAACGGTTCTGCGATCCCCTGCAGTTCAATGAAACAATAATGTAATAATTAAGGCTATTTACGATATACAGTTTCATGTATTGAATGAAATAACTGAGATCTGCCCGCGCAACATCTGGCCCCTCCGATTCACTTTTCATTCTTCACTATCTCTTGGCTCCGGCTCTCTGTTTTTTTGCGCTTGGCAATTGGCGGAGTCGATATTTCTGCTCGTAGGCAGTCGTTAGGTCGGAGATCGAAACTTCGATCATGCCGTGTGGATCACAAAGGTATCGTTCTTCGATGACCTGGGACGCGACTTCGTCGGTCCTGCGGACTTCGATAGTATCTGGTTTGGATTCGACGCGGAGTGCCCGGTCAACCGGAAAAGCGATCTCATCCCATGGTGTGATGTCTCCGGCAGGTTGTCCGTCCTCTGTCAGGCGGCTGCACTCGAGGTAACGGAAGCAGGCAACATTGTGAGCGGGGTGATAAAGGCGAGTGTGGATCAACGCCCCCTCCCGGGGGCGGGGAAGCGGCGTGTCTTTGAGGAATATGGGATCAAAGACCACGCGGCGCCCCGATTCAGCCTCACGCCAGACCCCGAAATGGCGAGTGAAACGTTCCTGCAGGACGTGCCCCGCCTGGGCATCTGCTGCGATGGCCAAGCCGATGGCAGTCGCCGAGTAGGGGTAGGGGGACCGGCGTACCCGGCGCCCGTAGCGCTCCCGCAACATGCGGCCGACGATCGGCAAGTCGCTGGAGCCGCCCACCAGGTAGATGGTCTCCACGTCACCCCAGGCCAAGCCGGATTGATGGCGTACCCTTGCCATGGCCGCTTCCAGGGCAACGATCGTTTGGTCGATCATTGGCGCACAGCGGGCATAGAGCTCATCGGTAGTCACGATCACCGTGCCGCCCCCCTCGATCGCTCTTCCGAGATCGATGGCAGTTTTGCGCGTGTTGGGATGCAGGCCTTCTTTCTGCCTGCGACATTCTTCAAGCAGGAGATAGCGTTCTATCGGATTGAGTTCATGGCTGAAGGGTGCATGAGACATGGCCAGTTCAAGCAAGAGCGCATCGACATCGTCACCGCCCAGGTGGGCAATGCCCTCATCCGTGAGCACTTCGTGGTGATGATCCGTCAGGCCGAGCACCGAGGCATCGAAGGTGCCGCCCCCGAGGTCGTACACCACCAGGTATTGTTTGATCGCAGTCCATTCGTTGCTGATGTGGCTGTGGGCGTATTCGATTCCCGCAGCGGAAGGCTCGTTGATCATGCCCAGGATTCGGAAGCCACTGCGGCGAAAGGCTTCAAGGGTCAGGAACCGCTGATTGCTGTTGGCGTTTGCGGGGACAGCGATCAGCGCCTCCAGCGGCTCTTTCGCTTTCACTTCGAGATTGGAGCTTTCATATAGGTCACGGCGCAAACGGGTCAAGTATTGTACCAACAGATCCAACGAGGAGATCGTGACGTCGCCGAGTGTGACCGTGGCATCAGGAGCGAGCACGCCGAGCGACCTTTTTATCGATCGCAGGAAAGACCACCCTGCCTTGCCCGCGTGTGCCTGGGCTTCGAGGGCAAACGCCAGCTGATTCCCTTGTGCCCCGATCAGCGAGGGGTACCACGGCTGCATGTCTCCCGTCTCATTCTGAAAACTGATGACCGGGTAATTGCCTCGGTCCGCTGCTGCGACCACCGTTCGTGTTGTTCCAAAGTCGATTCCTAATCGCATAACCATCCTCTCAAAGCCGTGCCGACGACTATGATCTCGAAGATATTACTTTCATTGAACACCAGAGGCCTGCGCGGCCGGATCCGTGGCTGTCGACAAAAGATAGACGGCAAAGGATGCTAGCCAATGCTCACCCAGGTAGTCGCCGCTCGCCACGTACTCCAGCGCCGCCTCGGTGTGCCGGATCGCTGAGGCCAGGAGCACCTTCCGAGCTGGATCCTCATCCGGCAGCGCCGAAGCAATGCTGTGCATGCACCATGCCCGGCTCAGGTTGAGGCCATCCAGATGCACCAGCTTTGGGTCATTCCGGTCCGTCACGGCTGCGGGTTCCAGTAATGATTTGGGTCTGCCCTGGCTGATTCCCGGGAGGTAGCGGTGAAACCATGCCCGGAACTGCGCGGGTGCCAGCACACGCCGCATCAAATCTGCCTCCACCAAAGAGGGCGAAAAGAAATCCTCCCCCCCGGGTTCCCACGATGCTGGATAGTTGGTATCCGCCTGGTAATAGGTGCAGGCTCGCTCGCTCACGAGTTGTTCGAGTTGGGAGACCCTGCACTCCCGGGCATAATCCAGCGCGAATGCAAGGCCGAAGGCGGTATTGGGATGAACACCCGTGCGGATCGGGTATTTCTGCTTGGGAAGGAAATCCATGTACATGGCCACGATGGCATCGGCGAGCGGAAGCAGGTTGCCGGACCACTCCCGGCCATCCTCATCCTCCCAGCCGTGCAGCTCCTCGGCCAGCTTGAGCAGCCAGGCCCATCCATACATGCGCTCGAAAGATTGCCGGTGCGGAGCATGCAGATATGCGGCTTCGGCTCGCAAATTGGCGGCAGTCAGATTCCCGCTCAGCAGCATGCGGGCGGTTTTTCCGTCGGGCAGTTCAGGAAAAAGGCGCAGCAACCGCACCAGCATCCAGTGTCCATGCACGGCTGAATGCCAATCGAAACAGCCGTAAAACGCCGGGTGGAGCGTCCTTGGAGCGCACACATCGGCGGGATCGTTGAGCACATGATCCGGCTTGTTAGGATATTCCCTACAGATTCCCTTGAGGGCGAGAGCCGCAAAGTGCGGTGCCTGCTCTTCGGTTATTGAGCCTGGCTTCGACATATCATTCTCCACACGTGATCTCGAAAGAGTAGCATAACTTCGGATATCGCCTCATGATCAACCCGCACAAGCGCTACGAGCGAAGGCTCGAGCGGCGCCTGGGAAGAAAGCGCACCCCGGATCTATGCGGGATCAGCAAGCACGGGGACATTTCGAATGGTCTTTGCGTTTCCGCATTCATGTTAAATGCAGACCGTACGGGCAAGCTCCGCGAGCACATCGCGGCAGACGAGCACTTCGTCTACCTTTACATATTCCTCGGCACCGTGAAGTCCCGCACCGCCCGGGCCAAAAATGACCGAAGGGATGCCGGCGTGTCCAAGAACCGAGGCGTCGGTCCAGAATGATGCACCTCCGCGCCGGGGGATGCGCCCGGTCTTGCCGAGTATGGTTTCGAGAGCCGGAACGAGGAAATGGTTTGATGGCGTCTCGTAGGGAAGCCGGTCGAACATGACTTTGGCCGACACGCGCAGTTCCGGATCCATGGATTGGAGTGTCGATAGGATCGTTTCCGTCTCTGCCAGCGCCGTCGCGCCCGTTTCCCCGGTGACTGATCTTCGTTCCATTTGAAGCACGCAGCGGTCGGGATACGTGCTGAGTTCGCGACCGCCCGTGATCAGTGACGCATGTAATGACGCGGTTCCCATCACAGGGTGCGGTGCTTTGGACTGCAGTTCGCGGTCGAGTGTTTCCAGCTGGGTGAGAACGCGTCCCATGCGGAGAATCGCATCGCGGCCTTCACCAGGGCGGCTGCCGTGTGCGGCGACTCCCTCGGCAATGATTTCAACCCAGGTAAAGCCCTTGTGGCCGGTGGCAATGACCAGGTCGGTGGGTTCCGTGACAACCGCTGCGTCGGCCTTCCAACGGGCAACCAGCGCTTCCGCGCCCACACTGGCATACTCCTCATCGGCGACGGCGGCGATGATCAGCCTGCCTGCCGGCAGACCGCCGTTTTCGGCCACAATTCGTGCGGCACTGATCATGGCAGCAACACCACCCTTCATATCCTGAGCGCCGCGGCCATAGAGCCGGCCATCCGCAATGGCCGGATCGAAAGGTGCCTTCATGCCGGCAACGCCGACCGTGTCGATATGACCGCAAAGCATCAGAGAATGCCCGGGCTGCCGACCTTCCAGGATGCCGACTACATTGGGGCGTCCGGGAGCAGCCTCGAGCACTTCGACGTCCAGGCGCGCGCTGCGCAACTCCGCGGCAATGAGGGCGGCGATTTTTCTCTCGCCGGCTGCGCCGGGCACGAGAGATGGATTGACCGAGTCGACAGCGACCAGGTCGCAAAGCAACTTGATGGTTGAGTCCATAGGATTCAGATCTCTCCCAGGGTGCTATTTGAAACCGAGTGAAAAGTAGGTCACAAAATGGTGCAAGTTGGCATCAGAGGTAGCTCCAAGACCATACTTCTTGAGCGGCAGCCAGGGATCCGACAGGCTGGAACCCGCTCGCAAAAGGCAGCCGGTGAGATCCCTGTTCTCTATCATTCGAGCCAGCTGAATGGCGAAGTTTATTCCGAACGGCGCGGCGAACCTGCCGCACCAGGTCACCTTGTAGCGGGAAATATCGGCCTGGTCGACAAGGGCAGCGAAAAGCGAATGCACGCGCTCGGAGGTAGCCTGGCCCGTCAGGTGGTCATGAATCATCCGGGCATCGAAGGCGAGCGACATCTTATAGCCATCAGCATCACAGCCAAACGGGTGATAGTCATAATAACTCCAGCCATAGTCGCCGTAATGCTGTCCATCGGTTGAACAAAGTACCGCGATGTCGCTGCCGAGCTTCCAGGTGTGCGCGCCTGCCAGGTTGGCAACCGCCTGAGCAAGTTCGCGTCCGAGGCGGTCCAGTGTGTTCCAGTCGGAGAAAGGAACGAGAATTGGGATAATCTCCACTTTGCGGTTGTAGTATTGCAGGTAAGGTATTTCGGCTTCGAGCGAGTGTTCTGTCTCCACGAGTTTCCTGTGGATGGTGTAGCTGGCCGGCGGGAGCTTGGCGAGAATCTCGTCCTGGAGGGAAGAGACCTTCACAGGATCGTAAGGCCCGCGCCACTGTTTGAAATCCCCAAAAATCAGCTTGTTTCGGATTCCAAATGTTTCAGACCAGTGCGCGTTTCCGATCAGAATCACGGTCCGCGCCTTCATGTAACGCTGCACATGGGCATAGACGCGGCCGGCAAGCATATAGTCATCGTGCGGACAAACGCCGCAGATTAAGGGAGTGCCGTCGCTCAGGCCAAACTGCTTCTGGTTGGCCTGGATGGCTGCTTTCTCGAGATCCTCGCAGGTTTTGCCGATGAGATCCATCTGATCGGGGTGCTGGGGAAATCCCACGATGTCGACAAGGCCGCGCAGATCTCCTTGCGAAGCGACCGTGACACGGCCCAGCACATTCTCCAATGGAATCTGGGGCGAAGCACTGACAGCCGAAAACAGCAGCACGCAGACAAGACAAGAAATGGTTCTGGTCAACATGTTCGATCACCTCGCGGTTGTCCGAGATCATGCCGATCTTATCCTACGTATCCCGGACCCGCAAGATGATCAGCGCTGAGCCACGGAACTCAGCAGAATTTGCAGCGGGAAAAGCCTGTGAATGGCGCATATTTCGTGGTTTGTTGACAATGGAATCGGTTAAAAGAGTAGAGTGGAACCGTGATTTTGGCACGGCTCCGCAATTTTACTCCAGATGATTACGATCTCGAACTGAAAACTGTGCGGTGGGTTATCTATTAAGCACCTTTAAGCACCTTTAGAATTTTCAAGGGGTACGAAGGTTGCCCCTCCAACGCCTGCTACAGCAGAAATCTCTAAACCCTGATCCTGGCGGGATTGGGTGACGAATTTTGATAATATCTTGCACAAATATGGTCCATTTGTGCTATATTGTTGCCTGTTCGATTGCCAAGTCGAACCTGACGGATCAAGTAAAGGGACGAACAGCACGACACCCCCCTCGCGTGCTGTGACGAAGCCAAAACATGTTGGAATGAAGTGGATGTGTCTCAGAACGGACTCTTCTTTCATCGAAAGGAAAGTGCGCGGGACACGAAAAGTTGGATGTCGCGAGGGATCAGATGTTGACAAGCAAGAGACAAGAATGGATTCTGCAGATGATCAAGGGCCCAGACATTGCTCCGGTTGGTAACAGTCCGGGTCACTATACATCGAAAAGCACGATCACCATCACAGCGAATGAGAAGCAGGTAACGATCAGGCCTACCGATGTGCTGAATCTGTCGAATCCGGAATATCTGATCGTGCAGGCAAATGGATGCGAGTGTGAGATTCCGTGGGATCGAATCTCCAGTCTGGACTTTGAAGAGCAGGGAACCCCTGCGATGGAAAATCAGCGACAACACCTGGCGGCCTCGGCCCACAGGATGCTATCCTTCCCCCTGGGTAAGAAGGTGGTATAGTCGCATCGGAACTTCGGCTCTCGCCTCGAAGCATTTTCTCGCTTTCCACTGGACTACTGCCTTCCTGGCTGATTGGATAGATGAGAATCCATTCCGGCCGGCGATGGCAAGCGGGTTCACTGCCCATTTTCTAGCCAAATCCAAGTTCTACAAATCCAGATTCTCCCGGCAATTGCGTCACCTTATTGAATCTGACTTGCCGCGGCAATCAGCTTGCGTACTCCCGGAATGATCATGATTAGGCATTCTGCCTCGGGCCTGTCGATCCGCTTCAGGAACACTGCCTGATCACGGGTCCAGGACTCCGTCGGCTTGCGGCCGAATTCCAGACATTCCATAGCCTGTAGACCTGCGGTTGCCAGAGCGGACACGTTCTCAGACAAGGGATCCAGTTCTCGAAGAAGATAAGATTTGCGCAGGATTGGCTGCAACAGAGCGTGATTATCGCGCCAGCGGGTCAGCCACAGGCGCAATTCCGGGGACTGCTCCTGCAAGCCCGACTGAGTTTCAAGCGCCAGATCGACCCGCCGGTTGAACTCGCGGGCGAGATCGCTTTCGGGCGGGACCGCATCAGTAAGGCGATTCATGGGGATCAGACTCGTATAGCTTCGCAGGCGGGCGCGTCCCAGCGTTTTCACCGATTCCACAATGTTACCTAGCGTCATCAGCGCATCCGGCACCTTTCCTCCGGCCATGCGCTGAAGCATGAACGGGTAAATGGATTTGTGGGTCAGACTCAAGGCTTCCAGGCTGCCGCTGACGTAGGCAAGACGGCGGTACATGTCGTCGACATCTTTCACATCAGCCGGGGACCACAACCGTTCTGCTATGGCGGCGAGTCGGGGCCAGATACGTGAATCGACATTTTCCAATGTCATGTATTCTCCCCACATGCAAGCTTCGCCGCCCAGAATCAGTGCTTTTTGCTCTTCGGTCAGGGAGGCTACCTGCTGGCCAAACGGGTCCACCTGATAGTGATAGGCTGCGCTGCGCAGGTGATCCAGGTAGTAACCCGCCGACAGGATGCCGGAGTACCCCTTTTGCGCGCCCTGGGCAAGATAGTTCTGGCCGCGCCACGACTGGATAACGGCACTCTTCGGCAGATCGGGGTTGAGAATTTCATCCCAGCCTATCGCTTTCTTCCCATGTTTGGTAAGGATCGGGACCAGGCGCTTGTTGAAATAACTCTGAAGCTCTTCGTTGTCCTTCAGGTTGTGGCGTTTTTTAAAGGCAGCGATGCTGCTGCTCTTGTCCCACTGCTTGCCGTTCACTTCGTCGCCGCCGATGTGCCAGTATTGGTCGGGGAAAAGAGGGGCAATTTCGCCGATGAAAGCATTCAGGAAGGAATAGACCTCTTCCTTGGTAGGATCCATGACGGGATCGAACACGCCCCACTTACGCTCGATCTGATAGGGACCGGGCCCACTCGCGAGCATGGGGTATCCGGGAAACCAGGATGTCGTGTGACCGGGCATGTCGAACTCGGGTACGACCCGGATGCCGCGTTCGCGCGCATAGGCGACGACCTCGCGCAATTGAGCTTGCGTATAGTACAGTCCGTCTGAACCGAGTCCCTGGAGTTTAGGAAATTTCTTGGACTCGACGCGGAACCCCTGATCCTCCGAAAGATGCCAATGAAAAACATTCAATTTGACCGCGGCCATGCCATCGAGATTACGCTTGATTGCCTCGACAGGTTGCCAGTGGCGCGCTGCATCGATCATCAGGCCGCGCCATGGAAAGCGGGGACGATCCTGGATGTTCACAGCGGGGAAATAGAAAGACTCTGAGTCGATGTCGACCAACTGGAGCATTGTTTCCATGCCGTGAAGGATTCCCAGAGGGGATGGCGCCGAGAGCCGTGCTTTGGTTGAACTGATTTCGAGGGTGTAAGACTCGTCTGCTTGCATCGATTGTACGGCCTCGCCGGGACCGGCACAGTGGATGACCAGCGATGCCATTTCAGCCGCGGTCGAGGGCTCAGCCGTGAACCGGATGCCGGTGTGTTCGCGCAGCCGTCCGAGAAAGCGCGTCAGCGCACGCGTCAGCCTCGGCTCCGAATATCCGGTCAGCGCGGCATGGAATTTCTCATCGATCTGGAGTTTTCCGTCGGCCACCGTCAGGGCAGCGGGAACCGGCATCAGATGGAATCTGTTGGCGGGTGCGGCGGCGTTGCTTTTGGGAGTTGCAGGAACCAGCACTAGCAGCAGCGCGGCTATGCACACACACAGGAAACATTTCGGCATACTCATGCAGGCACTCCTCGACAAAGTAACTTTTGTGTCCGGGCTCCGGCGTTCAAAGAAGCTATATGTAACCATTCAGGTGAACAAATGTCGAGTTGTTTGGTGTGGTCCGTGTGATCCGCAATGACCTTCTGTTTCTGGCCGGGTCGGAGGAGTTTTGGGACATGGCGCAGCGGCGCTCGGGCAACGGCATCCGGATTGACTTTGATAGGGTTGTCAGGTATTTTCACATCGGGCTGGATATCTAAGGAGGAAGCTGTGGACAATGAAATAGCCATTATCGGCGAACCGACGAGTAACCCGGCCGTGTGCAAATTCACGGTGGATCGTCTGGTGTACCCGGACGGATCCGCGTATTTTGCCAACCGGCAGGCTGCGAAGCTTTCTCCCCTGGCGGTCCGTATTTTTGAAGTGCCTGTGGTGCAGAATATTTTGATCGCCGAGAATCAAATCACTATTACTAAGTCGGGATTTGATCCCTGGCCGACAACCGGGAAATTGATCGGCGACAAAATTCGGGAGCATATTCGATCGGGCGAGCCGCCGGTCACGGAAGAGTTCGCGCGCGGAATTCCTGCAGAAACTGAAATCCGAAAGAAGGTGCAGCAACTTCTTGAGCGCGAAATCAATCCTGCTCTGGGCATGCATGGCGGCTGGGTGCAGCTGATCGACGTGAAGAAAAATTCTGTGTATCTGCGTCTCGGCGGCGGCTGCCAGGGCTGCGGCGCCGCTGATATGACATTGAAGCAGGGGATTGAGCGATCGATTCGTGAAATGATTCCTGAAGTGGGAGAAATTCTCGACACGACAGATCACGCTGCGGGACGGAATCCATACTACCAGCCCAGCAAATAGAGGGCCTCGCCCGCAGAATTCCTGCCGGATTCCAACCATGCGCAATTCAAAAGGGCGAAGCGGAATCCCTGGGTTTTCACGTGTCCCGCGGCTCTTAATGTGACCAAACCTGCGAATTTCTTGAAAAAATGCGGTAAAATGTGAATTGGTGATTGCTTTTTCTGAGAATATCCGCAAAATGACAGTGTCTTCGTTTCAATGTACAAGTGGAGCTAATTCTGAAAGAACCAAGTCAGAGGAGGTAGATATGGCTGGAAAAGTTATGACGAAGAGTCAGTTCATTTCGCTCATCGCGGAAGAGAACGGATTGACGAAAGCCGCGGCCGGCGTGGTGCTTGACACAATTTCACACACCGCAATCAATGAAACCAAGAAGAACGGCCAGTTCGTGATTCCCGGAATCGGGAAGCTGGTAAAATCGCATCGCAAGGCCCGGATGGGACGGAATCCTCAGACAGGCGCTTCGATTAAGATCCCTGCGAAGACCGTAGTGAAGTTCCGTGTCGCCAAGGCCTGCAAGGATGCGGTGGTTCCGCCGAAGAAGTAGTTTCTGCTTCCCGTAGCAAGGGGGGGCGGCGCCGGATGAGACTTCTCATTCTTTGAATGCAGTGATGATTGGCGCCATCTGCACAGATTGCCCCTGCGGGTCCTGAAGTGCCTCCGCAGGGGCGCCGCCCTTTATTGTCTTGTATGTCGGATGGAATTTCGCGCCTTCCGGAACGATGTGCCTGGCAGCGCCGCTCCGCGAGGATTTTCCCTGTGTAAAGTGCACGGTCTGAGAAGGCTTGCTCGTCAGGCAAGCTGCGCGGGTCCCCTTGTGCGCATTCGCCTGCTGAAGCCGCTGAGGCAGAGCAAAGTGGCGAATACAAAAGCTAAGGGGGACAGATTCCACCAGAAGTCCGTAAGTACCCGCGGGTCTTGCGCCAGGCCGCGGAGCATCGTGCCCCAGGATGAGCCGGAGTCGTGGAAGCCGACGTTCAGGAAAGAGAGCACCACCTCTCCCAGGATGAACAAGGGTGCGGCAACAGCGGTCTGTGCCAGGGCAAAGGTCGCCATCGCCGGTAGCATATGCCGGCGGAAGATATGCCAGGGTGAGCCTCCAAGCATCCTGGCCGCTTCGACGTAGCAAGCTTTTTTTATCTGCAGGATCTGCCCCCGAACTCCCCGCGCCATAGGAGGCCATGCCACGGCTGCTATTGTACCGGCGGTAAGGAAGACCGTCTGCCAGAAGGGCATATTCGGCGGCAGAAGAGCTCGCACTGCCAGAACCAGGTAGAGCGCAGGCAGCGCGAGCACAAACTCAGAGAACCGCATGAGCAAGGTATCCGTCCACCCGCCCGCCGCACCGGCAATTGTCCCTATGGTTACCCCGAGCATGAAATAAATCGTAATGCCGAACAGCAGGACCATCATGGAGTTTCGCGCTCCCGCCAGAGTCCGTGCCAGTACATCCCGTCCCAGAGCGTCTGTGCCCCATGGGTGAAACGTGCCTGTGTTTCCAGTGCCGAGCAAGTGTCGGGATGAAGGGATGAGGCCCATGAATCGATATCGATATCCCTCGCAGAAAAACTCCAAAGGGAAAGCCTGATCATTCGCCTCCCGGTACGTGGCATCCAGAGAATCAACCAACTCCATCCGGTAGACAAAAGGCCGCCAATGAAATCTGCCCTGCATGTCGACAAAACGGACGCGCGCAGGGGGGGCATAAAACTGGTTTAGGTCCTGGGCATCCGGAGCGCTGGGGGACAGGAAATCGCTGAGGAAAGAGGCGAGAAGAAGCGGGACGGCCAGCAGGCGCGCATATTGATGTATGCTTCTCATATCGTGCCATCCTGGATTCGAGTTCTGGGATCAAGGAGCAAAACCAGAATATCGGCGGCCAGATTGCTGGTGACGAGCAGGATGGTGCTGCCGACGACGCAGCCGACCACCAGGGCGGTATCCCAATTGAGCAGCGCATTCAAAGTCACCTGACCCAGGCCGGGCCAGGCAAAGATCACTTCCAACACCAGGCTGCCGCTGAGGATGCTCGCAAACAGTGGACCCGACGTGGACAGAATCGGATTAAGCGATGGTCGCAACAGGTAGTGAAAATAAATGTGAGATTCGGCCAGACCGCGCGCATGCGCAGCTCGGACATAGGGCTCGTCAATCAGATCCTGTGCCGCGGCGCATTGGATCCTCTCCACGTAGACCAGAATGGGAACGGTCAGACAAAACACAGGCAGCACGAGGTGATGAATCCTGTCTGCGAACCAGGTCAAAAACGATGCGTCAGGCAAGCTGGAGGAGTTCATGCTGCCCAGGGGAAACCAGTGCGTAAACGCAGCGATCAGCAGTGCACCCAGCCCCAGGATCAGCGTCGGCAAAGCGAGGGCCACGCTGGATAGCAGATCGAGAGCGAGGCCAAAAGGCTTATCGCGGTTGAGGGCGTGAGTTGTTCCGAGCAGGATGCCCGCAAGCATGCCGATCAATAGTGCGGGAAGCCCCATCCATAGCGTCTTGAGTAACGCATCGAGGACGATGTCTCGCACCGGCTGTTGATAAAAACGCGACTCACCTAGATCCAGATGTGCGACCCGATCCAGCCAATGCCCATACCGCACGAGAATTGGCTGGTCCATGCCGTAACGATGGCGCATCAGGTCGACCGTCTGGCGCCGGATTGCCGGATCAAGATCCTGAGCTGAAAAAAAGTCGCCTGGGAGCAAGGATGATAAGAAGAAAGTTGCCGATGTGACCAGTAGGGAGAGCACTGCCAGCTGGAGAATCCGTTTCGAGATCGCAGCGAGAATCCTCACGATCCGTGCCCCACTATCGCGTG
>JBGQNR010000039.1:0-35036 GCA_041501225.1 Acidobacteriota bacterium | reverse complement strand
TTTGGTTAAGGTAAACCACCGCCTCTGGCGGTGAGACTCGAAAAAGCTATGCTGCCCGGGCGAGGTAGAGAAATTTAAATGGCGTTGGATCATGCGAGTGTTCGGATGGTTACGAGACGGAGCCCTGAAGGGGCGCAACAAAAAAGCCCAGGGCGTGAGCCCTGGGAACAACGGCAGTGCTCGATAGAGCCCTGAAAGGGCGAAGCAGCCTGCGCGCCCCTTCAGGGCTGTTTTACGTGGGCGCACATTCCCAGGGTTAACGCCCTGGGCTGATCTGCGGCGCCCTTTCAGGGCTCGCAACGGCCTTGCCTCCCTCCGGGAGGCTTCCTGAGACCACCCGCTCTGCGGGTGGAGACTCATTCCGGTTTTTTGTGGCCGCTCTTAAGAGCTTACATTGTCAGGCAGTCGCGTGCAGGCGGCAGCGGCGATCATTTTGATGTTTTCCGGCGGGGCGTGCGGGGGAATCGAACAGGCCGAACTGAGAATGTAACCTCCGCGGGGAGCCCCGGCCGCAATGCAGCGCAGCGCATCCTCATACACTTGTCCGGGGGTTCCCTGCAAAATGACATTTACGGGATCCATATTTCCCTTGATGAAGAGCTTCTCCCCGATTCTGCGCTTGGCATCCGCTAATTCGACGGTCCCGAGTGGAGGGGAATCCAGCGTGTCGATGCCGTTTGCTCCCGTTTTCGCCATCAATTCCAGCCGGTCGCCGATCCGCCCGCAGGTGTGAGTATAGATTGGCAGATTATGGACGGCCTTGATTCCTTGGATCACCAGTCTCTCGTAAGGCAAGACGAACTCGCGGTAGTGGTGTGTCGAGATGAATCCGCCGCCGGCATAGGCGGATGAGATGAGAATGGCGTCTGCACCGTGAGCGGCCAGACCGCAACCCAGAGCAATGGAGCCGCGGGCCAGGGCTTGCAGACAAGCTTTGCTCTTTCCTGGATCCTGGAGCAGAGCCAGCAGAGCGCCGGTGCAACCCAACAATTCGAGAAACTGCGAGAATGGGGAGAAAACTTCACCGTGGACGGAGACTTCATGTCCGGCATGCCTCACAACATGGTCGATCGTGTCGAAATGCCAGGGTGGAAAATCGCGATCCCTTTGGGAGCTTTCACCGGCGAATCCCCAGGCAAGGGGATATTTAAGGCCCCCAAAGTCATGGGGCTCGACGTAGAAGAGCCGTTCCGGATCCAGCTCGGCAAATGAAGGATGGTATTCTCTCTCGTCCGCCCGGTAATTGTGCGGGTTGTCGTCGGCAGGGCACACCGTGGTCCAGCCGTTTTTCCAATGGAGAATCTTTTCGTTTCCCTTGTCTTCTATTCGGCGCAGATAGGATCGCCACTGTGGATCCCGCCCCGGTAGATTGATCAGTATGCCGTCAAAGTTGTACTTCCGTTGCAGAGTAATGAGCGCCTCCCCGAACCCCTCGCTTGTATGCCAGATATCGACGGCTGGGATCGGGGTGTTCAGGAAGTAGTGTCCCAGCGCAAGCTGGCACATCACGGGGACGCGATCCACAGGTTGATGCCGCATGGCAGCGGCGACCCGGGCCTTTCCGGTCATAGCCATAATGACCGAGTATAGTGCATGTCATTTCAATGTGCAAAAAAGCGGCTGCAGCATGGCCCGTGGCACAAAAATCTCAATCGCTTTCGAGTTTTTCGTATATTTCCTGGATTCATTTCCCGATAATCAGGGCAATTTGCAGCGAAGGAGTTTTGCTTCGAGCATCAGGAGCCGGAATGTCAAGAATCGATTGGGCGGTCGTAATTGCCTATTTCGTTCTCAGCGCTGCTATTGGCCTGTATTACTCAAAACGCGCCGGCACCAGCACAAACGAGTTTTTCCTCTCCGGCCGGAGCCTGCCATGGTGGTTGGCAGGAACTTCCATGGTTGCAACGACCTTTGCCGCCGACACGCCGCTGGCGGTGACGGAACTGGTCGCCCGCAACGGTGTCGCAGGGAACTGGCTGTGGTGGAACTTCCTCTTCGGCGGCATGCTCACGGTGTTCTTCTTCGCCCGTCTGTGGCGCCGTGCCGGGATCATGACCGACGTGGAGTTTGCCGAATTGAGGTATTCGGGCAAACCGGCGGCTTTCCTGCGCGGATTCCGGGCGCTTTATCTTGGTCTGTTTATCAACTGCGTGATCATGGGCTGGGTCAATCTGGCCATGGCCTCCATCCTCGAGGGGATGTTCGGCGTTGCGCGCGATGCGGTCTATTATTACATGGCTGCGGCACTCGCCCTGACCGCGATCTATTCTGCCATGTCGGGGCTTTGGGGAGTGGCGGTCACCGACCTGATTCAATTCGTGATTGCGATGAGCGGCACCATTATTGTCGCGGTGGTTGCGTTGCGCCTGCCACAGGTCGGCGGTATCGAAGGGCTGCAACACAAGCTCCCGGATTGGGCCTTCCGCTTCACTCCCGTGATTGGCACAGCAGGCGCGCCTGGACCCGGCGGGGCCCTGGCCATATCGATTACGGCCTTTCTCGCCTATGTCGGAGTGCAGTGGTGGGCTTCCTGGTACCCCGGCGCTGAGCCCGGCGGCGGCGGCTTCGTCGCTCAGCGCATGATGTCGACCAAAAATGAAAAACATTCGGTCCTGGCGACCCTCTGGTTTCAGATTGCCCACTATTGCGTGCGCCCCTGGCCCTGGATTCTCACGGGTCTCGCCACCCTGGTCCTGTATCCCGATCTGGGTCCGGAGCAAAAACGCCTCGGGTACATCTATGTCATGCGCGATTTTCTTCCCGTGGGTTTGCGTGGATTGCTCGTAGCCGCCTTTTTCGCTGCTTACATGTCGACCGTCTCCACGCAATTGAACTGGGGCACGAGCTATGTGATCAACGATTTCTATCGCCGGTTCATTCGCCCTGCTGCTCCTGAGAAACACCTGGTCAGGGTGGCACGACTCACCACCCTTCTCATTATGATCCTGTCGCTTGTGATTACCGGTTTTATCGAACGCATATCCGGGGCGTGGGAATTTGTCCTCGAGTGTGGAGCCGGTGTGGGATTGGTCCTCATCTTGAGGTGGTTCTGGTGGCGGATCAATGCCTGGAGCGAAATAGCAGCTATGATCGCTCCCGTGCTTGCTTATTCCTATATTCGATTCCGGACGAACATCGCCTTTCCCGAATCGCTTTACTATATTTGCCTTTTCACCACCCTGATCTGGCTGCTGGCCACCTTTGCGACGCGACCTACCGAGATCGAAAAGCTGAAGCAGTTCTATCGCCGGGTCCGGCCCGGCGGTGTGCTCTGGAAACCCATTGCTGTCCTCGTGCCGGAGGTGCAGGGAACAACCGGATATGGGAAGTTGTTTTTCGACTGGCTGGCCGGAATCATCCTGGTGTACTCGTGTCTATTCGGAACCGGGAAACTTCTGTTCGGCGCATGGGGGGAGGGATTATTACTTTTTGGCTTAGGTTTGGCTGCCGGGATATACCTGTGGCGGGATCTCGAACGGATCGGATGGCAGCAGGGGGATGACCGCGGCTTCGAATAATAGGATTTTCATACTGAATGGGTAGGTTCCTATTGGCCATCGATAATGCGGGAACAATATTGCTGGATATGCGTTGATTCACAGGCTGGATTGCCAGGCGAAAAACCGACATTCCTTAGGAAATCCCGAAGGTGTGTGGCAGCGACAGCCCAGGGCGCAAGCCCTGGGAATCTAGGAATAGATTGAGCGAGCCCTCCTAAGGAACTTGAATTGATACATTGCACGGATGTTGAGCTGTATCAATATGATAACCGATAAACTCAATAGCACGTCATCAGCCAAGTTCCCTTCTCGTTGGGAACACCGCAGGTGGGCTTGTTGCTGTAAGGGCGAAACAGCCTGTGTCGCCCTTTCCGGGCTTTTCTGGCACTGCTGGCTATTCCCAGGGCTTGCGCCCTGGGCTGTCGCTATTCGACCCTTTCAGGGTCGTGGAGTTGATGTATGGAGAAGTAGGGCACATGGGGATGTCATATTTCAATGAGCTGTGCATTCCCAGGAAGGCACCAAAATTGATGCATTTTCCTATCTTCAGTAGGATGACAACGTCATTCCGGATGACTCTGCTGCTCTGCAGTCTGTTCCTTCTTTGCGCATCCTTTGGGCCTGCGCCGCAGTTCCGCTTCGCCTGGCTGAGCGATACTCACGTTGGCAGTCCCAATGCTGCTGCCGATCTCGAGGCGGCGGTCCGCGACATCAATGATAGGCAAGACATCGCCTTCGTTCTGTTGTCGGGGGATGTCACCGAAATGGGATCCGATGCGGAGTTCGCAGAGGCCAAAAACATCCTGGAGCGACTCGAGAAGCCCTTCTATATAATTCCGGGAAATCACGACACCAAATGGTCGGAATCTGGTTGCACCACCTTCCGGCGGCTATTCAAGAACGACCGGTTCATGTTTGAGTATGGCGGCTACCGGTTTATCGGGTTGCATCAGGGGCCGATCATGAAAATGGGCGATGGACACTTCGCGCCGGAGGATTTGCGCTGGTTCGATTCGATGCTGTCCAACATACCAGATCCTGGGCAGCCATTGATCTTTGTGACGCATTACCCCCTCGATCCAGGTATCGACAACTGGTTCGAGGCCATCGACCGGCTCAAACGCTTCAATACGCAGGCTGTCCTGGTAGGGCATGGGCATCAAAACAAGGTGATGGACTTTGAGGGATTGCCGGGCATCATGGGCTGGTCCAACCTTCGTGGCAGCACGCCCGCGGGCGGTTACACCATCGTCGAGATGCAGCCCGAGGCGATGCGGTTACTCCAGCGCATTCCCGGCACCGCCGCAGAAACAGAATGGCATAGACTGGTGCTCCAGCGCCATGACTACGCCCATGCCGCGACGGCAAATCCCCGTCCCGACTTTTCCGACAACCTTTCCTACCCAAAGGTCAATGTGCGCTGGAAAGTGGATGCCGGACACACCATCGCAGCCACGCCGGCGATCTGGAAAGACCGCCTTGTGGTTGGGGATGCCAGCGGAACGATCCATTGCCTGGCGCTGAAAGATGGCAAAGAGCAGTGGCGCTTCAAAACTGAAGACAGCATTTATGCCACACCCGACATTGCCGACGGCAGAGCCGTGTTCGGTTCGACCGACCATAGCATCTATTGCCTCGATGTAAAGAGCGGTAAGCAGTTGTGGAAAGTCGCCACGAGTGCGGCGGTCGTGGGGGGGACCACGATTGCGAACGGGACCGTCTATATCGGCGGCAGCGATCGAGTCTTCCGCGCGCTCGAGCTATCCACTGGCAAGATCAAGTGGGAATTCAAG
Source organism: Acidobacteriota bacterium (assembly GCA_041501225.1). Taxonomy (GTDB): domain Bacteria; phylum Acidobacteriota; class UBA6911; order UBA6911; family UBA6911; genus JAFNAG01. The sequence goes on along the minus strand of JBGQNR010000039.1, from coordinate 29,743 downwards.
GGGCTCAATGGGTTTGTCGAAACGAAGCCGCTGGTGGTGCAGGATCAGGTAGTGTTTGGTGCCTGGGATACCTATCTCTACGCCCTACACGCGGACGATGGTTCACTCGCATGGAAATGGACAAACGGCAACCGTGGCATCCTTTATTCGCCGGCGGCGTGCTGGCCTGTCGCCGCTGCCGGCAAAGTGTTCATCGCCGCGCCGGATCGATATCTGACCGCGATCGATGCGGCAAGCGGCGCGACAATATGGCGCTCGAACCAGTTTACGGTGCGCGAGACCGTAGGGATATCGAAGGACGGCGCCCGCGTTTATGCGCGCACCACCACCGACAATGTGGTCGCGTTCGCTACTTCGGGGACGAAACCCGAAGTGCTATGGACCTCAAACTGCGGTTACGGATACGACATCGATCCGTCGATGCCGATCGAAAAAGACGGGATGGTTTTCTTTGGAACCAAGAACGGACTGGTCTATGCGCTCGAAGGGCGTACCGGAACCGTGCGCTGGAAATACAAAATCGGTGTGACCGTTGTCAATACTCCGGTTCCCATTAATGCCAAAGAGGTCCTGGTCACAGACCTCGACGGCCGGATCATGTTGCTGGCCTCCCGCTGACATGGTGCAATGCCTCATAGGAGGCAATACCAAAATAAAGCCCTGAAAGCGACAGAAAATGTGACAGGTTGTCCTTTCTGTCGCCCCTTCAGGGCTCGAATGCATGGCTGGCCGTTACCGGGGGCGGCGCCGCCTTGCGGCTTGCCCCCGGCTACTTTCTGGGCGTCCCTCCGGGGCGCCTAGTTTTGGAACTCTCCTGGCGCTCTACCCTCCAGATGTTTCTCAAGGACGCCTGGTGTTGCGAGCGTTCGGGTTACTGAGATCTACTTGTCCTTGATTTCGGGGAGCTTGCCTGCCATGGCCTTGTTGAATGCCGGCAGTTCGGCTTCCATTATCTTGCTGAATCCCGCTTTCGCAGTTGTCAGTTCCTGTTCCAGCATTTCAAGGACCGCCACCGACGCGTCTGTCGGCCGGTATTCCGCGCCGCCGGCGACATCGCCCGCGCCGAAGCCCACTTCGCCGTACTGCCAGAGCAGGTTCAGGTAGATCTTGTAGGCCTCCACGTACCATTTGTCGTCGCTGTGCAGCTCGGTGCGCGACAGCATGAGCATCTCGACGTCCAGGAATTTCTTGTCAAGATCCATCAGGGGCTTTTCGAGTTCGCTCATGCCTTTATTGGCTTTGAGCAGATCCTCGATCTGCTTCCGGACAATTTCCACGCGATTGATCATTTCGACCGTGGTGTTGATGTCTTTGACCATACGGATCTGCATGGCGGTATTCGCCTGGAGATCAGCGACGGTCGATGAGATTGCAGGGTCCTTGACGATTTCGAAGGGCCTGGTGAAAGGCGTGCCGCCCACGATCATGCGCACGCTGAACTTGCCGGGTGCTGCCATCGGTCCGGCTCGCTGCGGCCCTTGAATTCCCCAGTGGTTGATCGGCCGCGTGTCCCGGCCCCGGAACCTGACTTCATCCCAGATGAACGGATTATCCGGAGGCGTGGTGCGCAGCGCCACCTGCGCCGGCGGCTCATAGCGCAAGTCCCACGTGGCACGGTTCAAGCCTGCGCGGCCGGCCGCCTGCATGGTGCGAATTACCGCGCCGCCGGCATCCAGGATTTCGAAGGTGATGGGCGCCGCGGATGCGGTTTTCAGCGTATATAGAAACTCGACACGACCGCTGCGGGCCTGGCGCACGCCGGTTCGTGAGGCATAGAGAAATGCCGGCGCGTCCTGCTGCGCCTGATCGGCCTGCTCGAGGGTGGTGATGTCGCGCAGAATGAACAAACCGCGCCCATAGGTCGAGATGACGACGTCATGAGCCAGATCCGCCATCTCGATCCAGGTCACGGGAGCAGCCGGCAGTCCCTGCTTGAACTGCGTCCAGTGTCCACCGTCGTCCATCGAGTAATAGAATGCGTGACCCGTTCCAGCAAACAGCATGCCTTTGCGGTTAGGATTCTCCGTTACGCTCAGGACATAGTCGAGCGGATGCTTCGCGGGCAGATCGCCAATAATCTTCTTCCAGGTCTGACCAAAATCGGTCGTCTTGTAGATGAAGGGTTGGCGGTTGTCCATGAGGTGGAAGTCAACCGCCAGGTAGGCTGTGCCGGCATCAAACCGTGAAGGTGTGATCTGCCGGATCGTCCCCCAAGTGGGCAGGCCCTGGACGTTCTTGGTGACGTTTGTCCAGGTCTTGCCGCCGTCCCTGGTGTTCCAGATCAGGCCGTCGTTGGTTCCGGCCCAGAGGAGGCCGCGCTGAATTTTCGACGGCGCGATGGCGAAGACAACCTCGCCATAAAACTGTCCCAGGTTGTCACCGATGACGCCGCCCGATGAAACGATGCGGGAAGGATCATTGGTGGAAAGGTCCGGACTGGTGACCGTCCAGGTCTGGCCGGCGTTCGACGTTTTGAAAATTACCTGGGCGCCGAAAAAGACCGTGTTGTGGTCGAATGGGTCGATCGCCAGCGGAGGCGTCCAGTGAGCGCGGTATTTGAGCTTGTTCGGTTCCGAGTCGAGCGTGTGGATCCATGGGCTCACGGAGCGCGCATTCCCCACCCGATTGTCGAACCGTGTGACCTGGAAGCCATAGCAGGAAGCCCAGATGATATTGGGATCGGTCGGATCCGGCAGGGTAAACCCTGATTCACAACCGCCGATGCCTGTCTGCCAAGTGGATCCTCCTCTGCCGCCGCCCCCGCCGCCGCGTCCTCCGCGGCCCCCGGCCGCTGCTGGAGCGGAATAAGCGGGAATCGGCACGTTGAGCACGGGCACCGGCGAATTGCTGGGCCCGCGCATGGTGCCATCATCCTGCCGATTGCTGTACAACCAATAAGGCACCTGGTTGTCGATCGCCACGTGATACATCTGCCCGATGGGAAGCGATACGCTGGTAAAGCTCTGGCCATGATTGGTAGTAATGCCCATTCCGCTGTCGCCCGTGGCGATCCAGTGATCGGGATTCTTCGGATCCATCCAGATGTCATGGCAATCGCCACAACCGCCGCCGGATAGCGGGAAGGTCAGCCCTCCGTCATTCGAACGATGGAAACTGCTATTGGCGATGAGCACTTCGTCCGCGTTGGCAGGATTGACCTGGATGCGGATATAGTAGCCGGCGCGCCCGATCAGGGTGCGATCCCAGCTCACGACGCGCCACGATGTCCCGGCATCATCCGAGCGCCATAGAGATCCCTGATCTGCGGTCTGAATCAGCGCGTACATGCGTTTGGAGTTGGACGGCGCGATGGCGACGTCGATCTTACCCACTGGCGGCTTCGGCAGGCCCGGATGCTCCAGTTTCTTCCAGGTTGTACCGCCGTCGCGCGATATGTGAAGCCCGCTGCCGGGTCCGCCGCTGAACATGGCCCAGGTGTGCATGACAACCTGCCATGTTCCGGCGATGAGCACGTTGGGATCGTTGGGATCCATGGCAAGCCCTGAACACCCGGTATCCGCGTTGACAAAGAGGACGCGCTGCCAAGTAGTTCCGCCGTCCGTGGTCCTGTAGACGCCGCGCTCCTCCTGCGGCCCGGTGGTGCGGCCCAGGGCACAGGCAAAAACGATGTTGGGATCTTTCGGATGGACGATGATGCGGCCGATTCGTCCGGTTTCGGTGAGCCCCATGTTCTTCCAGGTGGCGCCCGCATCCGTCGATTTATAGACGCCGTCACCCATGACGTCGGCGTCGCGGATTGCCCAGGCCTCGCCCGTCCCTGCCCAGAGGATCTGCGGGTCGGAAGGAGCGATAGCTAACGAGCCGATGGCCTGCACATGCTGATCATCGAAGATCGGCACGAAGGTCTTGGCACTGTCGGTCGACTTCCAGATCCCGCCCGAGGCTGCCCCGGCGTAATACGTCGTCGTGTCTCCAGGCACGCCGGTCACCGCTGCGATCCGTCCAGCGCTTGCCGGACCCATGTATTGGAATTTCAGCGCCTCCGGCGCCGGCTCCTGCACCGGCCCCTGGGGTCCCCGGCCACGCTGCAGGCCCTGCGCCACCAGCGCATAGGGGACGCAGCAAATCAATAAGGCAACCAGGGCGCTGAGCGCCACCATGCGGTGCCAACGATGATTCCGTATGCTCATTTTCCCCTCCGATATCCGATTTGATAACACAACCTTCTGCTTAACTGTTCACTTTAGGAATGCAGTGCGAAAATGCGGGAAATTTCACGAGGCGTACCTCTATTTCACCCTGGTACCGAATAAAAAAATCGAATTGTTAATTAACTTATGTATATTTATCTCGCGGCTGTCCACGAAGCAAATGAAATCGGCGATCGACCTTCTGATCCCTTGGCAAATACCCCCAGCCTGTCCGGCTTCGGGGAACGAATGGGAACACCTCCTGGCGCAAAATCCGGCTTGTGAAGGAAAATCAGATCTCGCCCCCCATTGAGTCCTCATTGGCTTCTGCAGGGCGGCGGTTCCCAATGTCTAATCATTTCCACAGCACACACGAACCGTATTAAGATGGGCACATCATGACAAAATCACTTTACGCGTTTATCCATGTGATTCTCGGCTGGGCCCTTGCTCCCTGCGCATTGTGGGGTGCGGGATTGGCGAGCGAGGTCCGGCTTCTCCACGGCGTGCCGGCCCTCTATGTAAATGGAGTGCTGACCAGCCAGGTCTTGGCCTCCCCTTACAGACCCGGCCCCTCGGACTTCAACGACTTCCGCAAAGCGGGAATTTCGATATTCGACATTTATCTGAGATTCGACTGGACCGGTCCGGAGCAATACGATTTTGCCAGGGTTGACGAGAAGCTCGAGTCCTATCTCAAGATCGAGCCCAAGACCCTCTTTCTGCCGCGCATTCTGCTGACACCCGGGACCTGGTGGTGCAAGACATTCCCCGAGGACATCACGATGCGGGATGACGGCAGCCCGGCCGGCATGTTCGGGCAGCCTTGCCATCCTTCCCTCGCCTCGGAGAAATATCGCGAACTGTCGCACAAGGCGATGATCGCTTTTCTCAACCATGTGGAGAGCAAATACGGGGATCACATCGTCGGCTACCAGGTCGGCAACGGCTTCGGCGGGGAATGGCTGATGTTCAACTCGTTCTGGGAAGCGAGGCCCGGGGGCCAGCCGCCCACAAAGTTCGGTGTCGAGGACTACAGCCCCCCAGCCCGGGCATTGTTCCGGAGCTGGCTGAAGAAGAAGTATGTCAACCTGGCGGCGCTGCGCCGCGCCTGGGGCGATCCGCAGGTGACCTTCGAAACGGCCACACCCCCGAATGAAGTAGAGCGTTACAGCACGAATCATGGGATCTTTTTCGACCCGGGCATCAGCCAGCGGGTGCCGGACTTCTTCACCTTCTTCAACGACAATGTGTCGGACACTCTGCTTGAGAATGCCCGCTGGGTAAAGGAAACCACCAATCGAAAAAAAATCGTCGGCGCCTTTTACGGCTACTTGTTCTGCAATTTCCCCAACCTGAGTGTTGTTCACAGCGGTCATCTCGGGTTTGCCAAGGTCCTCAACTCTGCGGATGTGGATTTCATCGCGAGTCCCTATACTTACGATAACAAGCAGATCGGCGGGCCGAACAATTCACAGACTCTGCCGGAAGCAGCCGCGCTCCACGGCAAGCTTTACTTCAACGAAGTGGATACCGAAACCCACCTGTTCCAGCGCCAGTGGCGTTGGGGCGACTCGCTGCGCAACCCGACGAATTTCGAGGAAACGAAGGGCCTGCTCATCCGCGATTATGCGTATGCATTGACCAAGGGATTCGGCATGTGGTGGACCGACCTGCACGGCGGCACCTACCACGATGACCAGATCCTCCAGCTGCTTGGACAGCTGAAGCAGATTGACGAGAAATATCTCGATGCCGACAAGCGCTCCAATCCGGATATTGCCGTCATCCTCGACGAAGCCAGCTTTACCTATTGCGGCGACGGGGAGCCACTGTTCAACGCGTTGCTCACCGCGCAGAAGCAGTGGGAGTTCGCCTTCATCGGCGCGCCGTGGGATCCGTATCTCTTGACCGACATTGGCAATCCCAAGCTTCGAGATTACAAGCTCTACATCTTTCTGAACACATTCCGGGTGACTCCCGAGCAGCGCGCCGCCATTCATGCGCGCCTGAAACGAAACCATTCCACGGCGATCTGGGTGTATGCGCCCGGCTACATCGGAGAAAAGCTGTCGGTCGAGAACATGCGCGCACTCACCGGAGTGCGCCTTGCCGAAAGCGCCACGGCTGGAGAACTGAGGGTCCAGATTACGTCATACGACCATGCGTACACCAAATCGCTGCCTCGAGGATTTGTGTATGGCACCGACGTGAATGTGGAAAACATCAAGCGCTGGTACGATCACCAGATCTACCTGAAGGATCCGCGGGATCCGTCCCTCATGCGCGACCTGCCGGGCTTCCGCGTCAATCCGCGCTTCTGGAGCGATGATCCGCAAGCCCAAGCACTCGGTAATCTTGCCGGCATCGAGAAGCCGGGGCTGGTCGTCAAAAAGCAATCGGGGTGGACATCGGTCTATTCCAGCGCACCGATTCTGCCCGCGGCCCTGATCCGGAACATCGCCCGCGCTGCCGGCTGTCACATTTACAGCGATGCCGGCGATGTAGTCTATGCCAACCAAAACTTCCTGGGTATCTATGCACCCGGAGGCGGCTCCAGAACTGTGCGTTTGCCTGGAAAATCACGGGTGATCGACCTGCTGGACAACCGGGTCCTGGCGGATGGGGTCACTGAGTTTCCGCTCAAACTGGCGCCCAACCAGAGTGTCCTTCTGAAGCTGGAAGCAACCGAAAGACGATAGGAGTGAGGAAAATAATGCGCTTACTTATTGGCCTTTATCTGTTCTACACATCGATCAGTCCAGCCCAGGACAAAGCGGTGTTTCTCTCCTACTTCGCGGACAAGTCCGTGGAGCCGACGGCGGATCCAAATTCCGTATTCTGGAAGGGGATTCAGGGGGTAGTCATCGACAAGAGTGTTCTCGGGCCTGAGATGCCCCAGTTTCGCGCCGAGGTCCGCTCGCGGTGGACCAAAGAGTATGTCTACTTCCTGTTCATCGGGCCGTACCAGAAGCTGACCCTGAAGCCGAATCCAGACCTTGCCAATGAGACCTACCGGCTGTGGGAGAAGGATTGCTTCGAAGTGTACCTGGGTGCCGATTTCGAGCATACGAATCGGTATCGTGAATTCCAGATGTCCCCGCAGGGTGAGTTCCTCGATCTTGATATTGACTCGACGAAGGATAAGCCGGGATTCAACGGTGAGCAGAATTGGGACTCTGGGATGAAAGTCAAGGCGAGGATCGATGAGAAACAGAAGATCTGGTACGGCGAGATGAGGATTCCGATTACCACGGTTGACAAGCGTCCGGCGCAGGCCGGTAATGAAATGCGGATCAACCTGTACCGCCAGGATGGGGAGCCCCCGAACCGTGACTTTCTCGGCTGGCAACCCCCGGGGATCTGGAACCCGCATCACCCGGAAAAGTTCGGCGCATTACGACTCGTGAACTCCCGCTGACACCTTGCGGAGATTGGCGGAGATTCCTGTTTCCATTGAATTTGAGCCCTAAAATCCTGATGTCTGGGCCCTCCGCAGTGTTTTGATGTCCATGGCGAGCGAGAGGCTTCCTCCTATACAGACAGGTCCTAAGAATCGACAGCGGATCGGACCTCCATATTCTGGAAGTCGCCCGCTCATTTTCTTGTCATCGAGAATCTAATCTATTTTATTGCATGGTCTTGCGGGAAGCATGTCATGGTGAGGAAATGGAGTTAGGTTCACACCATGCCTTTACGGGTGTAAAAGAAGTTTACACGATTTGACAGTTCTTATCTGACCTTTATCTTTTAGATTCTTAAGCACTAATATCGTTTGGATCCTCCGCTGAACCTGCGAAATTGTCAAAAACTCCGACATTTGTAATATGAACAATTGGTGAAAACATGGATAAGTCGTTGGGATAGAGCATTTAGTTTTTTGGAACGCTATTTGCATATAGTATGGCGAAATTAGCTAACGGATTCGGAAGGGGAATATGATGCGAAGGAATTATCTTATAGCGGCAATGATTCTGATGGCAGCGGCCCTAACATCGTCTGCGCTGATGGCAGCGCCTATTCCTGTGAGTACGATCGTTTTTCTACAGTATGATCATGCGCAGGGTCCCGCTCTTGGGATTAATGTCAACGGCACCAATGAGAATGCCGCCACTGGAGAATACGTTTTTAAGATGTATTCTGCCAATCAGTCGGGTGGAACTCTTGCACAGGGTACCTACCTTGGAACTCTCGCTGTGTGGTGCCTGACACCGTTCGCCACTATAGGATCAAATGCTGTTGCCTTCGCCCTCGGCAACGGCACCAATATCGGCCAGCTCCACGATGTTTCCTCCATCTCAGATCCTGAGGCTGACAGCTTCTACCGCGATACCACGGCGATGTACCAGCTCTATTACTCTCTGGGTAGCCTGATTCTGCATGATGACCTTCAGGCGGCCATCTGGGAACGCCGGGACATGATTGAAGGGCCCGCGCTGACGAAGAGCACAAATGTTTTCGATATCAACAACGATGCCAACAAAGGTCAATTCTGGGTCTCCAATCAAACCAACATCCCGTCGGTTTCTCAGTTTGCCAACCTGATCCCGGCTTCGGGCGCGATTTGGGATCTATACACACCGATTGGCTCCCGTGCTGTGGGCATATCAGACGGCGATGTTCAGCTTGGCAATTATTATTACAGTTACGACCATAGCAAACAGGAATTCGGTTATGTGACCAACGCTCCTGAGCCGTCCTCCCTCCTGCTTATGGGTGGAGGCTTGTTGGTAGCGGCAGGTTTGTTGCGCCGCAAGAAGTAAGCTGCAATCATCAAAGAGATCCGCTAAGCGGAGAGGTAGTTTACAGTACGTGCTGCCTCATCACTGGCAACCGGGCAGGTCGTCGCAGGAACGGGCGACCTGCCCGGATTAATTTTCGGCCATCCCTCAGCCCTCCCCAATCCCTCGATATTGCTTCTGCCAGCGGCAAGACAATGCAGCAAAACCGGCGGTAATCGTGTATCATCGGGCAATGAAACTGCGTTGGGGGATTCTCGGCACGGGCAACATCGCACGGCAGTTTGCCCAGGCGATGGTACATTCGCAACGCGGGATTCTCGCCGCGGCGGGCTCGCGCGCTTCATCCTCGGCGCAAGCCTTCGCCGCGGCCAACCTTGTGCCGCAGGCCCACGGTTCCTACGACGCCGTATTGTCCGATACCGGTGTCGACGCCGTGTATGTGTCGCTTCCCAACTCGATGCACCATGAGTGGACGATCCGGGCTCTGCGTGCAGGCAAGCATGTGCTGTGCGAGAAGCCCATCGCCGCGACCCGCGCGCAAGCCGTGGAAATGTTCGATGTCGCGCACCAGTCTGGACGGGTGCTAATCGAGGCATTCATGTTCCGATCGCACCCGTTGACTTCTGCCTGGCTCAAGGAGATCCGCAGAGGCGCGATCGGTCAGGTGCTCCTGGTCCGTTCGAGCTTCTGCTTCTGCACCCGCCAGCCGGAAGGGAACACCCGCTTCAGCCGCGGAATGGCTGGAGGCGCGCTGATGGACGTCGGATGCTATTGCATCAACCTGTCGCGCTTGATCGCCGGCGCCGAGCCGATCGCTATGACCGCAAGCGCGAAATTGTCCCCCGCCGGGATTGACGAAGTAGCGGCCGGGACCTTGCGGTTTGCCGATGGCATGGTGGCCTGCTTTACCTGCGGGATGACGGTGCATGCCGATAACACGGCTTCGATCTGCGGTACTCGAGGTTACATCGAGATCCCGATTCCATGGAAGCCACCTCTGAAGGATGCAAAATTCATCCTGTCGACCTCGGTTCTGCCGATGATGGATATCGGGACCAAGCTCCAATCCGCGCCGCTACCGGGATCAAATCCGCGTCATGTCATTGCTGTGGATTCCTCTCTGCCGCTGCTCGCGCAGGAGGCCGATGACCTGGCTGCGACGGTTTTCGATGGCGCCACCTCCTCTGTCCCGAAAGCCGACTCCCTGGGCAACATGGCCGTACTTGATGAATTGCGCCGGATCGCCGGCATCGATGGATACTGTAGCTAATTAGTGTGTTTCCCGAACTGGATCATTCGGCGATAATAGGGTCGCGCCCAGAGTGCACCTGGCTTGAAGGAGGCTAATGGCTGCGCACCGTCAGTTCTGTAAAGGCCTCAAGAGGACCCTTCCCGGTCTTTTTCTAATGGTTCTGGGTGTATTCCCCTCTGATTTCCGTCTGCAAACGGCACTCCAAGATCAGAGCTCAGCTCACGGCCCGAGCTTCCGCGATGACGAGAAACTGATTCAATCCCTGCAGACGCCGACGCCAACCGTGGCATGGGATCAGTTTATCCTGAGATCTGAGCGCCGTGCGGTGTCCGGCGCCCACTTTCGCGCCACGGGTGCGTAGGAGACTGTGATGAATTTGACGCAATTTGGACTTGTACGCCTGGCGCTCATCAGACAAAATCCTGAGAATTAAGGTTGGATGCGATCAGCCGGGTCTAGTGCCTGCTTTGGCGAGTCTCAGGGAAAACATGTAGGAGGCGTATGTCCGAGATCGGATTGAGCCGCTGTTCTCAGCTGGAATCCTGCGTATTATGGCGCATACTGGATGCCACGCGCCACCTCGCTGCCCCGATGGGTGTGGATGAAATCCTTCAGAAGACGATCGCCTCCGCCCTGCAGTTCTTTGATGCCGACCGCAGTAGCGTATTTTTGTACGACGCCAAAACCAATGAGCTTTATATCAAAGTGGCGGCCAGCTCCATTGAGAATGATCCAGGTGCGGGCATCAGCGACGATTCGAAGAATCCTGATGGCCGCTCCCTTTCCCGCATCGTTCGATTTCCCGCAGACCGGGGAATCGCCGGAGAGACCGCCCAAAAACGGCGCCTGATCAATGTGCCGGACTGCTACGCCGATCCCCGGTTCAATCGCGACGTAGATCGGCAAACCGGGTACGTCACACGCTGCCTGCTCTCCGTACCGCTGTTGGGAGTGGACCAGGCTCTGGTCGGAGTGATGCAGGTACTGAACAAGCGGCAGGGCTCATTTAATGAGGAAGACGAGAAGATCGCCACGATCATGGCGGCTCACTGTGCCGTCGTTCTGCAGAAAGCCATGCTGCTCGAGGAGTACGTGCTCAAACAAAAAATGCAGCGAGATCTGGCGCTGGCCCGGGAGATCCAGATAAGCGCACTTCCACAGGAGTTGCCGGCGCTAACGGGTTATGAACTTGCAGCCTGGTCCAAGCCCGCCGATGAGACCGGCGGCGACATTTACGACGCCGTAAGCCTGGGTGAGCAGCGCGTCGCGCTCCTGATGGCCGATGCGACCGGACATGGCATCGGACCAGCCCTGAGCGTTTCGCAACTCCGGGCCATGTTCCGCATGGGCTTGTTACTGGGATCCAACCTCGGGGAATTGATGTCGAAGATCAACTTTCAGCTGAAGGCTGACCTGCCATCCGGTCGCTTCATCACCGCGTTCGCCGGAATTCTGGACAACTCAGAACACAAGATTCATTATCACTCGGGAGGCCAGGCTCCCCTCATGCACTATCATGCCGGGCACGACCGGGTAGAGTGGCTGGAAGCTTCTGCGCTTCCGCTGGGAATCCTGGCCCATGCACCGATGATTCCGCCCCCTCCGGTATACATGCAGCCGGGTGACATCTTCGCCCTGATCAGTGACGGTTTTTTCGAATACTGCGACCAAAAGGGCGAGCAATTCGGCAAGGAAAGAATCGAAGACCTGATCCGGGCCCACCGTCGGGAACCCTTGGAGGAGCTGCGAGAAAATCTGTGCGCAGGAGTGAAGGAGTTCGCCGCCGGCGGCCCGCAGGAAGACGACATGACCATTGTGCTTGCCCGCCGCAACTTCCAATAGCGATCGGCTCTTAAAAGCAGCCACCAAGAACACGAACAGTTTCTGCCTCTGGTGCCATTTGTGGCTGCTTTTCACATTCGATAATGCAATATGGCTGGTGACTAGAGTTGGACAATCAGGTGATCGGTCGCGAGTTCCAGCTCGATCTGGTTTGAGCGCTCCAGGACTTCGCGGCCGAGGTGCGTCAGCACCAACCGGGATGTGCCGAAGCGCCGATGGTTTTCCCATATTCGAGGATAGTCGAGGTGTATGGGTAAGCGGGTTTCGAAATAGCAGCACTCGCAGATGAAGAGATCCGTCCCCTGGGAATGAGTGATCAGGTCCTCCGTCCAGCCCGTGTCGCCGGAGTACAGGATGCTGTGCCGGTCGAAGCGAATCCCGAGACCCAGGGAAATCTCGGTCTCCTGGTGGGGCACACGAAAGGGCTCAATCCGCAGGCTCCCCACTTCCTCTACCTTCTGCGGCAGCAGCTCCGTGTATTCCAATCTGAAGGGGAAGGGCTTGGCGGCCAGATCGCGGTACATGGTCGCAAAGAGCTGGGTCACACGATCCTGCGTGCCGGGAGGGCCGCAGATTTGCAGCGGGCGCCGGCGTGGTGTCTCGAACATGTACTGGAGAAACAGAAAGGGAAGACCGGCAAAGTGGTCTCCATGCAGGTGGCTGAGGAAAATCGTGTCAATCGTAGCGCTGTCGATTCCTTGGAGCTTCAGGGACGCAAGGGTGGTCGCGCCGCAGTCCAGAAGGAAAACGGTTTCGCCGGTTCGTACCAGGTAGGCGGCCTGCTGGCGTCCGGCAGCGCTGAACGCATCCCCCGAGCCCAGAAATCTAACTTCTGCATTAGTCATATTAGGAGTATAGCATTCAATGACGGTGGTTCCCATCCCCCCCGAAACCATCAAGCGTCAGACTAAAACTCAAACCGGCACTGCAGAGACAGGAGGTTGTCCTTGGGATCGTTGGGGCCGTCCGTATGGTTGAGCATGTATTCAGCCCTCACCTCCAGGTTGCGTAAAATCCGGTAGCCCAAGGCTGCCTGCCCGCGCCAGATGTCGAAATCCCAGGCTTCCATTTTCTCGCTGGACAAGCGGATTTTATTGAAGCGCATAGTTCCGTATCGGAGGGCGCCGTAGAAACCGGGCAGGAATTTCTGCTTGATTTCCACGTATCCCGAGACATCCACGGGATCGTCAATTACGTTCGGCACTGCCCACCTGTCATGAAAGGCCTCGCCCCGAACCTGGGTCTTGCCCCGCTCGTACAGGAACTCCACTTCCCACGTCTTCTGTTGATTAGAGTTGACTGCATCCCTTCCGATTGACGCCCTTGGGCCGTCACCCAGGTAGGGACCTGCACTGTAGGCCATCCCAAGGTAGAATTCCGGAAGAATTCTATACCTGATGTGCGCCACGTAGGAGGGACGGTTTTTTTGCCCGATCTGATAGTTCCACATTTGAGGCTCGCTCGATGTGGCGCTGTTCATGGCCGCAAGCCTGAAATCCACCTTCCGGTAGCCGCCGAAAAACATGGCTCCCACTTGGTAGGGGTTGCCCCAGATCATGGGAGCCCCGACCGGGCGCCAAATATTGGGCGCAAATTTCCAGCTGATGAATCCTTCGTTTGACCGCGGGAGAACTTCGGAGGAGGCCATAGTCCGGTAATCGTACATCAGAGGCGGACGAATGAAAGGATCGGCGGCCGTGTCGTGCCTTTGACTGTAAGCACCGAAAGGGGATACGGACTTGCCATACTGGATATGGAAGTCCTGGTTCAACCAGGGCTTATACCGCACGAAGGCTTGTTCTACTCTTCCTGTCAGAACCCCGCTCCGGGGGGCCTCCCCGGTATCCAGACGAAACTCGCCCGTGACATATACGTGCTTACCCATGTAGAAGTCGGCAAAAAGGCCGGCTCGACCCGACAGGAATTTGCCGCGTTCCACGATCAGGCCCGAGGCGTCCCGACCTGGAGCAAAACCTTCCAGGATCATCCTCCCGCCCAACCCGAATTGAAAGTAACCCGATTTTGAAGAAACTTTGAGTTGCTCCCGTGAATAGGTTTGTGCGGACAATACCGGAGACAGAATCAGGATAGCAGCCGTCATCATGACAAACGCGACAATCCTCTGAATTGACTTAATTCCCGTCATGATGTTTTCAATCCTTTCACGAGCCAGATCGGGACCGGATGGGATAATCCCTTGAGGCTTACCGGATGCAAGGCCTGAGCATCCAGTAACGGGCCAACCGCATGCAGAGTAGAGACGGAGATCAGGATTTCCCCGGCCTTGGCCGTGGAGCATAAGCGATCCGCCAGGTTAACCGTTTCTCCCAGCACCGTATAGTTGAGGCGAGTCTTGCTGCCCACATTCCCGGCGACGGTCAGGCCAGTATTGATGCCGATGCCGATGGCGATCTCCGGTTTGCCAGACGCCAGGCGGGATTCATTCAACTTGCGGATGGTCTCCTGCATGCGCAGCGCGGTCCGGAGAGCTCTGATAGCGTCGTCGGAGTGGAGCACGGGAGCCCCAAAAATTGCCATGATTTGGTCTCCCGCATATTTGTCCACCACTCCTCCCTCGGCCTCGACGGCGGCGCTGGCGCCCTCCAGGACCTCGTTGAGCATGGCGATAGCCCCACGGGGATCCATTCCCTCGGTCATGCTGGTAAATCCTCGAATGTCGGCAAAGAGCGTTGTCACAACGCGGTCTTCGCCGCCCAGACATAGATTTCCCTTCATCATCTCTTCCGCAATTTCCGGCGATACGGCCTTGTTTAGCACGTCTCTGTATTTTTCTTTCAGGAGGAGGTCGTGCACCATTTTGTTAAAGGCCTTTCCCAGAGTGCCCAGTTCATCCCTGGAGGTTATGTTGACCTGGAAATCATAATTCCCCTGGGCCACCTTTTCCGTGCCGCTGACAAGAGCAAGGATCGGTGCGGAGAGCCCCTTAGAGAGGAAAAATCCGAGGATTACGGCAGCCATCATGGTAGACAGCGCGGCCCAAAGAAGTATGGTGCGGATCCGCTGGAAAGGAGCCAGGGTTTTTCCCAACGGAATGGCGTACACCATGGAGCCTTCTCCGGTTTTCTGAGGATTGAGATAGGCAGAGAACAGAGCCCAGGTCTGGCCTGAAGAGGTAAGGCTTCTGGATTCCTCATGGCCGGCGAGAGCCTCCATCTGATCCAGCAGGGAGGACTGGGCAATGCCGGATGTGGTAACTATGGCTCTGGATCCGACCACAAAGCAGACCTGCCCATTCACTCGCTCTCCCAGATGTTGAACGACTTCCTCGCGGAGGGGCAAACCGATAAGGATGTATCCGAGTTTCCGGGAAAAGAAAGAAAGAGAGTCCGTATGGGCAGCATAGAGCTGGCCCTCATAGAGGGTATAGCCAAAGGATTCGTCTTCTTGAGGAACACTTTGAATCTGCCTGGGGTTCCCCTTTGTCCCATCCTCCAATTGGCCGTCCACCAGCGCGCACATCACACGGCCTTCAGGATTGAAAAAAAGGATGAGATATCCCGGTATGGCTGCCAACTTCGTTTCATAATTGGCTGCTTCAGCGAGCACGCTGGGATCGCTGTCCTCCAAAGCCGCATCGAAGGCTCCGAGGATTCTTGTGGAATTGGTGTATCTTTTGCAGAGGGAATTAAGTTCGCTTTTCCAGGTTTTCTCCAACTCCTGGAAATTATTTCGCGATTTGCTCACCGCGTCATCAATTTCCGTCGCAATCTGGATCGAAGTTTCTCGTTGGATGACAATAAGGAGGATCCCTGCCATCAGGAAGATCACGCCCAAAAGGGCCAGAAGGATCTTCTGACGGAATGTCAGCCAGCCCGGCTTGGCCGCATCAACGCTTCCGTGCACAACATGCTCCCTCGAGAATAGCGCCTGCAGTGCTCACGGTCTTCGCCGCCAGGTTCTCCACCCGCATTACCGGCTCCCGATCCGTGGATTGAGATTCGCCAGAGAGCTGTATCTGGAGTTCCGAGGTGCTCCCGGACGGAACATCCACGCCTAGTTTCTTGGTGCCGGCATCGATGTTCCACACCACCAAGTCGTAGTGGCCCGCAGGGATTCCCCGGATTGAAAAAGAACCGTCTGCGGCAACAATCGCATAGAAAGGATTTTCCAAAACCAGGATAACAGCCCTCATCCAAGGATGAACTTCGCAATAGATCTTCACGATGCCCGGCTTGTCAAATATCACATCCTTGGTTTCGCCCTTGGGATAGCGCCCCAAGTCAAACCGCTTGGATTTGGAATAGGAAAAAACGTTGTGAAACTCACTGTCTTCATTTGGAAATGAGATGGTGGTGTTCTTGGGGATCACCAGCAAACTTGGGGAAAACTGAAGGTCCTTTTGGACGATGACCATCTTCGAACGCTCGGACCAGGTCGGTGCGCCCGCCACCTGGCCGTCAATATACACCACGGTCGGGACAGGAAGGGTGGTCCTTTGCACCTGGCCGCCCGCGGCAGGATATCGGGAAGCTACCTCCTGCGGCGGCTTTGCTTTGATCGCGATGCTACCTGCTACGGTGCCGGGCTGAGGAACGCTCGACACAAACTGCAGCGCGAAGAGAAAGGCGGATAATGAGAGCTGAATTGGCCGCATCACTGGATCCTCTCAAACGAATGCACCAAACTATCAAGCCCTGCAAAATGCTGGGAAAAATCTCATCCGGCCGATGGGATTTCACACCACGCATTCTCTGTATTTCCGGATGAATAATCAAGCAGCAATGAATCGGCTTGAAGATGCCGTGCAGGCGCCCTCGGTGAACCAGCCTGCGCGCCTCCTGCAGCGCCTGAACAGAAGCAAAGCGCGAGAGATTTCCAGGGTTATTGATGGGGAACGGAAACCACGAAATACACGAAATCACTTTCGTATATTTCGTGGTTTTGGCGCCTCTATCCTCGGAAGTACAGATACGCCCCGATAATGCAGGTCAAGATGAACGCGGAAGCCGCCACATCCTGCCAGCCCCAGCTGGCGCGGGTGCGCTTCCGGTCCTCATGGGTGACGGTGCCGTACGTAAGACTCTGGATCCTCATATAGTCCGGTTCGGCGGTCATATAACTCACCACCACCATGACGATCGCCGAGACAACCGTAATCAGCACGCTGAAGTATTGGAAATAGATGTTGTTGATGATCCAGAGCATCGAGCCGGGGGTGTAGCCGTTCTCAAATCCTTTCAGCCCCAGTGTCACCGGCGTGTCCACCAACATGCGGAACAGACCCATGACAAAGCCCACGATCATCGCCCACAGACATCCTTTGGCGTTGAGACGCTTGAAGAATACGCCGAAAAAGAACACAACAAAAATCGGCGGCGCCAGATAGCTCTGCACAGATTGCAGATAGTTGTAGAGTCCGGATGCGCCCTTGATGACAGGAATCCAGGCGAGCGCGATCAAGACCATAATGCCGGTGGCGATGCGGCCGGTGCGCACGAGCTGGTGCTGCGTGGCCTTGGGCTTCCACTTCTCGTAAAGGTCCACCGTGAAGAGTGTCGAGCATGCATTGAACACTCCCGCCAGCGAGCCCATGAGCGCGGAAAGCAAACCCGCCACCACGATGCCGCGCAGCCCCGGTGGCAGCAGGTATTGCACCATCAAGGGGAACGCCCCCTGCGCTTCTCTCGTCACATGGCCGCCCGCGCCGATTAGAATATTCTGCAGCTCGGGGATCTTGCCGCTCTTGGCCAAGGCAAAGCAGATCAGGCCTGGGATGATGAACAGGTAGACCGGGAACAGCTTGAGGAAGCCGGCGAAGATGCTGCCGCGGCGCGCCACACCCTCATTCGGGGCGGCCAGGGCGCGCTGGACGATGTACTGATCGGTGCACCAATACCAGAGGCCGATGATCGGCGCACAAAACAACATGCCCAGCCATGGGTAATGGCCGTTAAAGTACCAGGCCTGACGGACGACATTGCCGACCGCATCCTTCTCCAGGACCGGCGCCCAGGTGCCCTGCACCCCCGGCGGGATAAGCGGCTTCCACAGGTTGAACATGTCCGATCCGCACCAGTAGCGGAGTTCGTTCCAGCCTCCCAGCTTGATCAGCCCGTAAACGGTGAGCAGCCCTGACCCGAGGATCAGGACCGTGACCTGCACGGCGTCGTTATACGCTACCGCCCGCATGCCGCCCAGCGTAGTGTAAAGGCCGGTCAAGACGATGACCAGCACGGACCCGATCCAGAAGCTGTCGATCTCATAGCCCCCGATGTTCAGACGCAGCTCCGGCAGCAGGGTGGCGAAGACGACGCCGCCCGCGAAAATGCCCACGGCGATCTTCGATACAACGAAGGTGATCAGCGATACCACCGAGAGCACGTAACGTGAGCCGGTGGAAAATCGCCTCTCCAAGAACTCCGGCATGGTGAATACGAGCGAACGTGCGTAGAAGGGAACAAACACCCACGCGAGCACCAGCAGACACCAGGCATGAAGTTCATAATGCGCCATGGCCACGCCGTCGGTGGCTCCGGAGCCTGCCAGGCCTACGATGTGCTCGGATCCGATATTCGAGGCGAAAATGGAGGCGCCGATAACCCACCAGCCGAGGTTGCGGCCTGCAAGGAAGTAATCGGTAGCGGTATCCTTTCCTTTGCGGACGACCCACCAGGCAACACATAGCAAAATGCTGAAATAGAGCGCAATCATCAGCCAATCAATTGCGGTGATATGCGATTTGACAGGTGCAACTTGAAACGCAAGAAGGATTGTGGGGGACAAAATATTCATAGGCTTATCTGTCTCTCAGCAGTCGTTCGATTGATAGCGTTCACGCGGTCGCCGGCACCGGTCCCCGCGCCTAGGCGCAACAATTACCCCGCTTGGGTATGCGGATCATAGCGCAGAATTAGTTAATATTCTTCAAGAAATACTGACGATCTATCGCCCGGCCGGAGGGTTCACGCGCCATTCGATGACGCCGCCTTCGTACCAGGTCAGATCCTGGGTCAAATAGTTGCCGTCGGGAGGTCCCAGGGTCCCTTTCTTGTAGACTTTTGCCTGCAGCTGGATTTCAATGCGCAGCGCCGAAGTCGTGACCGGATGGAAGGACACCGTATCGAATTGATCTTTCGTTACCGGATATTGCGCAGTTGTCGCCACAGGTTTCCAGCTACTGCCGTCCTTGTACAGCAGGCGCCAGCTGGCCGGCAGCACGCAATACTGCTTGTCGTCCTTCCAGTAGACGTCGACCGAGCTGACCTGCGCCGGTCTCGCAAAGTCATACTGAACCCAGGCTTGACTGCCGGATTGCGGATGCAGTCTCAGAAACGGCGCCGATCCGTCTTCCGAGTTTACCGGTTCGATCTGGTCGCAGATCGCACTGATTTCGCCGCTCCCATCCTGAGAGAGCGGGTAGAACCTGCGCTCTATGGTCGGGGGCTGGTTGCCGGGATAGTTCTCCGCCACCGTGCCGTTCCCGCAGGAGGATGAGGCGCGGCTCGTGGAGGCAATTGTGGGCCGAGGCGCAATCTTGGCACGCGCGGCCTCGCCCGCCAGCCATACGGACATCTCACCCACACTCCGATTGCTGAAGGCGTAATACGGAATCGCCTTGAAGCCCACCTCCCGTTTCACGATCGACGACCGGTCGGGACCCCGGCTTAAGGCCAACGCCTTCCCGGCGATTGCGCCGATGCCTCCCAGAAGGTCCGGGAGGTAGGTGAACTGCAGTTCCGCATTTTCAGGCAGGAGTAGATTGAACACGCCGCCCGGATTGTCGGCCTGCTCGGCACAAAAAACCAGCGGGCCACGCTCGAGCGCAACCATGCCGCGGTCCTCCGCAACCTGCGCGGCCGCCAGCACTCTCCGCACGGGCATCGGCAGAGTGAGCTGGATCATGTCGCCCGCTTTCCATTCCCGTTCGATGCGCGCATAGCCCTTTTCCACCGCATAAGAGGCTGCGCTGCCATTGACCAGGAATGAAACCGCCTGTTCCTGGGCCGGAAGGTAGCGATACAATGGGCCGGGCATCGGCTGATTGCGGGCCCAGCCCGGGAGGCGCACGAAAACCGAAAACCTCTGGGGTTGTTTAGGGCTGACGGTAATCGTCACGGCGCCATCCCACGGATATCGGGTTGCCTGCGTAACTGCGAGGACCGTATTCTTCAACCGGACCTCAGCCTTGCTGCCAATGAAGAGGTTTACGTACAGGCTCTGGTCGCCGTGGGCATAAATCAAGCCGCCCAGCTGCGGCAAAAGCCGTGCGAGATTGGGGGGACAGCAGTTTGGCCCGAACCAACTCTGCCGGGCGAAACCGGCGTACGATCTCAGCGGCGCCTGATAAAGATAGGTGTCACCGGCAAGCGACACGCCCACGAGAAATGCATTGTAGAGCGTGCGCTCCATGACATCGATGTACTTTGCATCTTGCTGCAGAAGGAATAGCTTCTGATTCCAGAAGGTATTGCCGTAGGCGGCACAGATCTCGTTCCAGCCGCTGAGATTGGGGAGGTCGTAATCGTCACCGTAATCTTCCTCGTCCCGGTAGCTGCCGATGCCTCCCGTCAGATAGGTCCGCTTGGATACGGCATCCTCCCAGATGCGCTCATCGGCCTGCGCGTATTCAGGATCGGCGGTCAATGCGGCGATGTCGGTAAGCGGGGTGTAGAGATAGGTCGCGCGCACGGCGTGGCCGATCGCCCGCGTCTGTGATTTCACCGGCTGGTGATCCTGCGCATAAGGTCCGTACATGATCGAACGGCCTGCCGGATTGCCGCGGGTATCCAGGAAGAACTGCGCCAGCCTGAGGTAGCGGTCGTTACCGGTGCAGCGATACAGGCGGAGCAGGCCGATCTTGATCCCCTCATGATTCGAGATGTCGTGCCGCTTGTCGGGGCCGAAAACCGAGTCGAGGTCATCGGCGATCTCGATCGCGACATCGAGCATCTTGCGGTCTCCGGTAGCCTCAAAGTAGGCCACGCCGAGTTCCAGGAAGTTCCCGGCCGCAAAAAAATCGCCATCGCCATCGCTTGACCAGATCTGCTTCCGGCTGCGAATGCGCTCGATGGCCTTGTCGAGATAGCCGTCGATGCGGCTCCTGAGCCCGGGATCGGGATGCTTAGCCAGGGCATAGCACGCCGCTTCGAGCAGGCGCAGTTCCGGATTGCGCCCGGCTTTGTCGAAGCGCTCCAGCATGCCGGGGATCGAGACATTGCGATTGTTTTCCATCCGCGGCGTCCAGAAGGCGTCCGTGACCTGCACGTCCTTATAAGATACGGGCGAGACTGCATAATCAGCCTTGCGCACCGTCGTCTGCGCGCAAGCCGCAGACAGAAGAGCTATACCCGCGATCCATGCGAACCCTATGAAGTTCATTCTCATGACAAACCAACCTCCACGCACTCATCCCTTGTGGGGGCGAGCCTCAGCCCACAAAACACCCTGTATTCATCAGGGCATGACAAGCGACTTTCTGCAAAGCCGGAAGCACGCCGCTACAATCGGTCATTGTCAGCTCATCGAAGCGGCATCTTACAGCGCGCCCATTCGACATTAATCACCTGCAACTGCTTCCGCCGAACGGCCCTGAAAGGGCCAAACAGTGAAAGCCCAGGGCGTGAGCCCTGGGTTCTGCGATGGCGGCCGTTAAGCCCTCCTAAGGAACTTGAATTGATACATTGCACGGATGCTGAGCTGTATCAATATGATAACCGATAAACTCAATAGCACGTCATCAGCCAAGTTCCCTTCACGTTGGGAACACCGCAGGTGGGCTTGTTTCTGAAAGGGCGACACAGCCTATGACGCCCCTTCAGGGCTTGTTTCAGACTACATTACGGGACCCAGGACTTGCGCGCCGGCTTTACTGTTCTGCCCGTGCGGGGCTTAACTTGCTGACGCGCACTCGATGGTGGTACAAAAATTGTTTTGTCCGGTCCCTCACAGGATTGTCGAACTCTTTGACCCCTGTCTCTGCCGCCTGCCCCTCCGAATCATCCGGAGATTTGGATGTGAGGGCCATGATACAGCAGATGGGCATTCCGGCAGGAAAAAGATCCCACGTTTCTTTAATAATCATTTCTTATTATCCTTGCTCCTTTTCGGTTCTTGGGATACAAAAGCGAGACGTAACCGCCCGAGGCCGCCAATGCCTGCTTCGGGGGTGTACCTAATCACATGAAGAAGGACGAATTGGGCGCCGGGCGCCGCACGGCGCCCAAGTTTAGGAATGATGATATCCCATTCCCCGTCCGTCGGCCGGGGCCTACCTGGGAAAACGCTCATTCTCAAACAGGAGTGAAGCCAAGTAAGCTGCGATTGATTTCGCAGGGAGAAATTTGCAGGCAATCTGCGAAGAATGTTTTTTGAACGATTGGCCGGAAATTCCCGGCCATCGATCGATCCTTTGGCAATGCGGGAGGAAGTATGAGATTTGCGAAGCGGTCGTTATATGTGCTCTTTTTGATGCTCGCAATTTTGGGCCTGGGCGTTTTCCTGCCGGTTGTGGCTCATGCGCAGGGAACCCTGGCAGATTATCAGCGGGCACAGGAGCTCGGAAATAAATTTCGGGGTCTAGTGGTCAATGTCCCGGGCAGTCCGACCTGGATTGCCGGCACCAACCATTTCTGGTATTCGAAATCGGTCAAGGGCGGCACCGAATTTGTCATGGTGGATGCAGATGAGGCCACGAAAAAGCCGGCCTTCGATCATGAGAAACTTGCGGCGGCGATTAATCTGGCGTCGGGCGGCAAATACACCGCGCTTACCCTGCCGTTCGCTCCATCAGCCGGTGGTCGTGGCGGCGGCGGAGGTGGAGGCCGCGGAGCCGGTGGCGCGGCGCCCGGCGGGCTGACATTCGTCGACAATGAGCAGTCCATCGAGTTCGGCGCGGCCGGATTCATGTACAAGTGCACTCTGATCGATTACAAGTGCACCAAGGGCGCGGCAATTCAACAACCTGCAACAGGGGGCCGTGGCGGACGCGGCGGCGCACCCGCTGATGATTCTCTGGCTACGGATGACGACTCGCTCGCCGCTCCCATGGAAGTCGGAGGGGATCCGGTGGATGGCCTCGAATACCTCGCTCCCGCCCTGCAGCAGGGCGGCGGTCAAGGCAGAGGGGCCGGGCAGGTTCAAGAGAGGTGTCGCCCCCGGCCCCAGGCTGGAGCGCAGGGCCAGGGGCGAGGCGGCGCAGGTGGCCGTGGCGCTGCCGCCCCGGCGGCTGCCGGCCAGGCGCCCACCGAACCCCAGGTGTGCGGCTCTTTCGACGGCAAATGGGATGCATTCATTCAGAACTTCAACGTGTTCCTGCGGCCATTAAATCCCAGCGGACCGGCTATTCCACTGAGCTTCGACGGTTCGGAAGGCAACTATTACACCTTGGATTCCATCGCATGGTCTCCGGATTCCAAGAAGCTGGTGGCGTATCACACACGCCCGGGCTATGATCGCCGGATCCATTACGTCGAATCATCGCCCACGGACCAGCTTCAGCCGAAAACCCGCACCTCCAATCTCTACCGCAAACCGGGTGATGCGCTGGATATTGCATGTCCGGCCCTCTTCGATGTTGCCACAAAGAAGGAGACCGAGATCGATCCGGCACTTTTTCCGAATGCGTTCAGCCTTTCGAGGCCCGCATGGTGGAAGGACGGTCGCGCCTTCACTTTCGAATACAACCAGCGCGGCCACCAGGTCTATCGTATTATCGAAGTGGACGCCCAAACCGGCAAGGAGCGCGCTCTGATCTCGGAAGAGAGCAAAACGTTTATCTACTATAACAACGTGGGCGCCGGCCTCTCGGGCGGAAGGAAGTACCGCCGCGACATCAATGATGGCAAGGAGATCATCTGGGCCTCGGAGCGCGACGGTTGGGAACACCTGTACCTCCTCGACGGCGTGACGGGCCAGGTAAAGAATCAGATCACCAAGGGTGAATGGGTGGTGCGAAATGTCGACTCCGTGGATGAAGCCGGGCGCCAGATCTGGTTCGAGGCCGGCGGCATGAATCCGGGACAGGACCCCTATTTCACCCACTATTATCGCATCAATTTTGACGGCACCGGCCTGACGAAACTGACTGAGGCTGACGGCAACCACTCGGTGACGTTCTGGCCCAACTGGCCCGCGGCCCCTAAGTATTACATCGATACCTGGCAGCGGGTCGATCTGCCGCCGGTAGCGCAACTGCGTCGCGCCGAGGACCAGAAAGTAATCTTGGACCTGGAGAAGGGGGACGCTTCGGCGCTCCTCGCCGCAGGCTTCAAAATGCCTGAGGTCTTCGTAGCCAAGGGCCGTGATGGAAAAACCGACATCTGGGGAGTCATTTTCCAGCCGACCAATTTCGATCCCGCGAAGAAGTATCCTGTGGTCGAAAGCATCTACGCGGGACCCCAGGGCTCATTTGCTCCAAAAACATGGAACGGCAACGGCCAATCGATTGCCGAGCTGGGATTCATCTGGGTGCAGATGGACGGTATGGGTACCGGCAACCGCTCGAAGGCATTCCACGACGTCGCCTTCAAAAACCTGGGCGACGCCGGCTTCCCGGACCGCATCCTCTGGCACAAGGCGGTCGCCGCGAAGTATCCCTGGTACGACATCACCCGCGTGGGCATTTACGGGACGTCGGCCGGAGGGCAGAACGCGATGGGCGCCATGTTGTTCCATCCGGAATTCTACAAGGTCGCAGTCACCAATAGCGGCTGTCACGACAACCGCATGGATAAGATCTGGTGGAACGAGCAGTGGATGGGCTGGCCGCTCGGACCCGAGTACGTGGCTTCATCGAACATGGAGAATGCGAGCAAACTGCAGGGTAAGGTTCTGCTGATTGTTCCCGAATTGGATACCAACGTGGATCCGTCTTCTACGTTCCAGGTCGTGAACGCCCTGCTCAAGGCTAACAAGCAATTCGACATGCTCGTGGTGCCGGGATCCGATCACGGAGCCGGCGGCATCAGCTCACATTTCCGCGATGACTTCTTCGTCCGCCATCTGCTGCACGTCGAGCCGCCGAATTGGAACCAGTTGCCCCCGACCTCCCCAGAGAGAGGCCCGGGAAACTAGAAAATTGCGATGAGGCTGGGCAAGGGGCGTTCTCTTTCGCTCCTTCAGGGCTCGGCCTCTACCGTTCTCTTACCCCGGGCGGCGCCGCGCAGGTGTGAAGATATCATATGCCGACATCGAACCGCCAAGACCACGAAGACCGCGAAGGAGAATAACTGCAATTCTTTGAGGTCTTTGCGGTCTTCGCGGTGAATGCTGTCGCCACCCGGCTGCGGTGCGCTTGGGGATCAGCTCCGCCCGCTGAAATCCAGATCCACGCCATCCTTGCGCAACCGGTCCTGGAGTTCCGCTACCTTCACGTCGCGGGGCTGAATACCCTTCTGAGCCGCCATCGAAGCTGCCAGACCGGCGGCATGACCCGTGGCCATGCAGTTGCCCATGCTCTTGGCGGCCGCGGCAGCCACGTGGGATGTAGATATGCAGCGCCCGGCCATCAGCAGGCCGTCGACTTTTTCAGGCACGATGGCTCGATAGGGCACGTCATGGGTTTTCATCGAACCGCCGGGGCCTCCTATTTCTCCGCCCGGGTCCATGAGACCACTGCGCCACGCTATGACGTCCTCAAACTTCTGACCGCCTCTCGAGTCCTGTTCCGTGATGACATACAGGCCCTTGACCCGGCGGCTTTCCCGGACACTGAGTTGCGGCCCGCCGGCAACCCATTCGATCTGTTTGACGTTTGGATTCTCGGATTCGCGCAGAGCCTGGGCCATCTGAAGTGCCTGCCTTCGGCTCGCGCACTCGGCCTTGGTGCGCTCCACAGGATCCGTGGCGTCGACGCGTCCCATGTCCGCGGTACCGGAGTGATTGATGAACCAGCTGCTGCTCTGGACGATCGGCCTGATCTCCAGGAACCCGGACGGAATCAATGGGTGCTTTTTCCTCCCGTTGCGGATTGCCGTCGAAATATCGGTCCCGCGGACCTTGGTCTTGTCGATGTTGGTGAGTGCCAGCGCGAGGGTCATCGGCATGAGACTCTTAGGGTCGATCATGGTTTCCGCCCCCGCGTAATACGCCACATCCGCATCGCCGGTGCAATCCACCACGTGCTTGGCGCGGATGACCATCAATCCGCGTTTGGTGCCGACAACCACGCCGGTCACACGGTTGCTCTCGACCACGGCATCCACCGCCCGCACATGCACCAGATAGCGCGCGCCCACGGCCTCCAGGGCATCCACGATCGCGACTTTGAGGTATTCGACGTTGCACCACAACTCGTGCCCATGCACTGTGGCGATGTTGACGGCCTGGTCGCCATAAGCCACTAGTTTGTCGACGAGCAATTCATGGACGGCGGAACGCGGCTTGGCGCCGGGGCGTATCTGATTGATTTCCATCCCCAGCATCCATGCCGCCACGCCGCCGAAAAAGGCGTGGTTCTCGATCAATAGAGTCCTGGCGCCGGTACGAGCCGCTCCGAGCGTCGCTCCGATCCCTGCCGGACCTCCGCCGACCACGAGGACATCCACCGTGTCGAGTACGGGAAACCCGGATGTAGAGCGGATTGCCGGGCCCTGCCCAAATCCTGCATTGCCACTCCCGGCGGCCGCCATGGCGCCGACTCCAACCACTCCCTTCTGAAGAAATCCTCTCCTTGATAATCCTCTAAGATCTTTTCTCATACGATCACTCCTGATCCATCGACCGCAAGAGGCGGAGCGCCTTGCGGGCATCGGCAGGGAAGTCATGGGTGAAGGCCTCGATGCTGCATCGGCCTGAATACTGAACACCTCTCATCCGTTGGAAGAAACGAATGCAAGACGGCGTCATTTCTGCAGGAAAGCGCCTGCCCTCGATGCCGGCAAAGTGTATATGGCAGATCGCGGCGCCGGCTTCGAGAATAATGTCCGGGTTCTCCCGCTCCATCGAGAGGTGATAAAAGTCGATAAGGAGCTGGATATTGGGGTGATGAACCTGGCGCGCGAGCCGCAGGCCTTCAGCCGCCAGGTTGACGATGTTGGATTCCAGCTGATTGATCGGTTCGATCGCGATCGTGAGATCGTGCTGGGCGGCGATGGGACCCAGATGTTCGAGCAGCTCGACGATTTGTGACCAGGCTGCATCCCGGGAAAATCCCTCCGGGACATTTTTGGCGCCTGCGCTGCCAAAGACAATGACGTGCGCGCCCAATCGGGCAGCCCGATCCAAGGCCTGCCTGGCATAGTCCAATGCCAGGTCCAAACGCGCTTCAGCTCCAGTCAGGCGGATCGTGAGGGGGAAGAAATTGTTGCACGCCTCACACCGGATGCCGGAGCGCTCCACACGCCGCGCCAGACGGGAGAATTTCTCCTCAGGCAATGCTGCCAGATCCGACAGCGACAACTCGACATAATCAAAGCCGATTTCCGCCAGCGTCTCGACCGTCTCGATGCCGATGGGATCGGTCGACGGCGAGATCATGCTGCCGCAACAACCAAAACGCATGCGTTTCCTTTTTTAAATGATGGTTTGCCTGGATCTGTCCTGCTGGGCTGCAATCAATGAAAGTGTATCCTGATGCATCCATGGAAATCCTGTCAATGACAATTGCGCCGCTTCCGAAAGGCGGCATATCCGCATCCTAAAAACCTCAACCCAGAGACCCCAAAGGATTATCTGCATTTGAATGACTTTTCTCTGCGCCCTCAGCGACCTCTGCGTTGAGCTTTGGTTTTTCCTTAATATTTCAGAAGGTTTACTAATTTTCCGATCTTGCTTGCGGCCTGAAGGCATCCTGCGCGACAATGGGAACGGATTTTTCCCGGCCTGCGATTATGCGTGGATCCGCTTTCGCCTGCCGGTCACCCGCGCAGCGCCGCGGGACCTCACAGAGAACGCATCCATTTGTCGGAGGAGGTGCCCTTGAGTGATGAGATGACGAAATCGAATATGAGCCGGCGTGAGATGCTCGGTACCGTAGGCAAGGCAGCAGCCGCATCGGTGGTGCTGACTCCCCTGATGCAGAACTTGGTCGTCTCATGCGCGATGACCGCGGATGAAACGGCACTGAACGCTATTGCGGGCGTCGATCGTGTCACCGTGCTTCCGGGAAAGACCTACCTGATGGGCTGGGCAGGATTCGGCGGCGAGTCGGTCAGGCCGGGGATGGAAGGCAGAGGAGGATTGCCTGCGGGACCGACTCCTGCATCCATTGATTTCCAGATGGTGCAGGGTGCCAATCCACGCCGCCAGACGGTTTTTCTGCCCGTGGAAGGCGCGACAGGTTGGACGGCCACGGCGCCGTCCAATCCGAAGTGGTTATCGATCCCTCCGCTGTCCGGGAGAGGCGGAGGAGCCCGGGGAGCAGGCTCTGTGAACAGAATGTTCACTGCGACCATTAATGCCGCACCTCTTTCCTTCGGCAACTACCAGACGTTGACCGTCGATGCCGAGACGCTTCCTCCCGGTAACTACCAGACGACCGTTACGATCAACGCACCGGGGGCAGCCAATCCGACACAGACGATCGCTGTGAATCTCCGCATTCTTCCTGCGACTTTCAATTGGAGCAAAGAGTCTGGTCCAGGGACCGTCACATTTGCGAATTCCAAGTCGCTGGCCACAACCGCAACCTTTTCCGCTCCGGGCGACTATGTCTTGAGACTTTCGGTCAAAACCGGTGAGACAACCGCTTCGTCGACCTTCAATGTTTCGGTGGAAACGGCTCCGCCCGCGAAGCAACTGGACGCGGTCTATACCAAACCCTTTAAAATCAACAGCACGCTCTGGAACGCCAGGGCGAAGGCCCTGA
This sequence comes from Acidobacteriota bacterium, assembly GCA_041501225.1. Taxonomy (GTDB): domain Bacteria; phylum Acidobacteriota; class UBA6911; order UBA6911; family UBA6911; genus JAFNAG01. The sequence continues at coordinate 991 of JBGQNR010000039.1, read as the reverse complement.
TCACCAGCTGGATCCCCCACTGCATCGACCAGATCAACCGGACCGACCTGACTCAGGGCCCCGGCGGCATCGACAACTTCATTGAAGCCGCCAAGGCATTGCGGGGAAAGCCCCACGGCGCCCACAAGGGATACGTATTCTCCAACGCCTGGGTCCATCAGACGGTCGAATCGATGAGCATCGCGCTGATGATCGATCCACAGGGCGACCCGGAAATCATCAAGGCGCACGAAAAGTTCCGGGCAACCCTCGAGGACTGGATTCCGAAGATCCTCGCCGCGCAGCACCCCGACGGCTATCTGCAGACGGCCTTCACGCTGCGTAACGTGGATCGCTGGCCGGATCGCTGGACGCGGCAAGGATACGGCAATCACGAAGGGTACACCGCCGGCTACTTCATCGAGTCCGCGATCAATCATTACCTGATGACGAATAAGAGAGACGCCCGGCTGTACAACGCGGCCAAGAAGCTGGCCGACTGCTGGTGCGACAACCTCGGGCCGGCCCCCAAGAAGGAATGGCACGACGGCCATCAGGAAATGGAACAGGCGCTGGTGCGCTTCGGGCGTTTCGTGAATGACATGGAGGGCGGCGGCAAGGGCAACCGATACATCCAACTCGCCAAGTTCTTGTTGGACAACCGCAAGAACGGCACCGAGTACGACCAGAGCCATCTACCGGTCATTCAGCAGTACGAGGCCGTGGGGCACGCCGTGCGAGCTGTTTACACCTATTCGGGCATGGCGGATGTGGCGGTAGAAACCCACGACCCCGATTATCAGAGCGCCGTCAAATCGATTTGGGACAATGTCGTCAACAAGAAGTATTACCTCACCGGCGGAGTCGGCAGCGGCGAGACTTCGGAAGGCTTCGGTCCGAACTATTCGCTGGGGAACAACGCCTTCTGCGAATCGTGCTCGAGCTGCGGCGAGATCTTCTTCCAGTGGAAAATGAACCTTGCCTACCACGACGCCAAGTATGCGGATTTGTA
>JBGQNR010000038.1:0-35163 GCA_041501225.1 Acidobacteriota bacterium | reverse complement strand
TATCAATATGATAACCGATAAACTCAATAGCACGTCATCAGCCAAGTTCCCTTCTCGTTGAGAACACCGCAGGTGGGCTTGTTGCTGTAAGGGCGGCATAGGCTGTTTCGCCCTTTCAGGGCTCTTTCACTATTTGTTCCCGCATTCTCCCAGGGCTTGCGCCCTGAGCTGGCGCTGTTGAACCCCTTCGGGGTTCCTTAACCAAGCACCATTGGGCCCTTGGCGGGATCCCTTGCGCACCGCGAAGCGCAGGCCTTCTTGCGAGAGATCCGGCAATTCTCAGCCGAGAACCTTCTTCATGGCTTGGGCGCACCTCCGGTTGTCTTCGTCCTTGCCCGTGGAGATGCGCACGCAATGAGGAAGGCCGAAGGCTTTGAGCGGCCGGATGATGATGCCCTGCTCGATCAACCCCTGAGTCACATGCTTCGCTTCCGCCTCGTCGGCGAGCACAAGCATGATGAAGTTGGTCTCTGAAGGGACGAATTTGAGACCCATTTCGCGAAAGGAAGTAGTTAGCATTTCCATTCCGCGCACGTTGACTTCCAGGGAGCGATGCACAAATTCTTTATCTGCCAGCGCTCCGATGCCGGCAGCCTGGGCGAGAGCACTGGGCTCAAAGGGAAGCTTGACCTTCAGCAGATTGCCGATCAATTCCTCGTGGGCAAAGCCGTAACCGATGCGGATCCCTGCAAGCCCGTAAATCTTGGAAAAGGTGCGCAGCGTGATAACGTTGTCGTATCGATAGTGCATGGAATCCGGATAACGCGGATTGTCCTTGGCATATTCGAAATAGGCTTCGTCCAGGATGATCAATACCCGCTCCGGAACGTGACGGTAGAAGTCGTCGAACTCATGCCGGGTAAAAATGGTCCCCGTCGGATTGTTGGGATTGGCCAGGTAAATGATTTTGGTGTGCTCGTTAATCTGCCTGGCAATCGCGGGCAGATCGTAATGCCAATCCTTATAAGGAACTGTCCGGTACTTGACCCCACGCGATTTTGCAAGCACCTGGAAGCCTATGAACGCAGATTCGGTAGTCAGGACTTCGTCTTCATCGCAAAGAAAAGTGCGGATGATGTTCGAAATGATCCCTTCCGAGCCGCTCCCCGCGATCACGTTCTCCACTTTGAGGTCGAACATCCCCGCGAGCACTTTTCGGAGGGACAGCCCGCCATTCGGGTAAAGATTCAAGCCCTCCAGTTCCTGCCGGATTGCCTCGACTGCAAGCGGCGAAGGGCCCAGCGGATTTTCATTGGAGGCAAGCTTGACCACGTCACGCAATCCGTAGGCGCTCTTGATTTCTTCAATGCTTAGTCCGGGTTCGTAAGGAACTAAAGATTCAATGTAGGGCGGTACGAGTCGCATCGTCCAAAATACCTCCCAGTCAAACGGGTTCGATCAAACCACCGCAGGCAGGTTCATTGCAAGTGCTAAGATGCGCTGGCTCATTCCCCAGGCCCTCTTGGGCCGGCCCTAAGATGAGAGTGCCCGGCAGGATGGACGCCCGGCCGAGCATACATGTTTTCGGAGCGGGCTCCGCGGCGGCGGCGAAATTATATCCATTCGTGGATCGCTGTGCTATAAGACTTCCGAAGCAAAATCGATTGCGGATTCCAGCATGAAAATCATCGCTTTTGTAGGCCATTCAGGGAGCGGCAAGACGAGGCTGATAGCCCGCCTTGTGCCTGAATTGAAAAAACGCGGTCTGACAGTAGCGGTCGTCAAACACTGCAGCCGCGGATTCGATTTCGGTGCCCGCCACAAGGATTCATCGAAATTCCTCGCGGCCGGCGCTGATGGAGTAGCCTTGGCGGCGCCCGGAAGCACCGCGGTTTTACGTATGCGAAAACAAGAGGTCAATCTTGCGGATTTCGCCCGCGAACAGTTCAGAACGCTGGATATTGTGCTTGTGGAAGGCGGCAAGAGCGATGCCAGGCTGAGGAAGATCGAGGTGCTGCGGAAAGGCTGCGTACACAACATCCAAACCCCGCCGCAGGAACTGGACGCCGTGGTCGCCGACTTCAAGGTGGCCTCCGGCCTGCCTTCCTTTCACCCTGACAAGATCAAAGAAATAGCCGATTGGCTGGTGCAATGCAGCAATTTGAAAATCCGGAAGGACCGGAGCCGGAATCCATCATGACGAATCTCGAGAATGATCTTTTCTTGAAACGTAACCCGGACGTTCTCGCCGCCCTGCGCAAGAGTACGGTCGGAATCGCCGGGGCCGGCGGCTTGGGATCGAATGTCGCGGTGGCTCTGGCACGGTCAGCCGTCGGCAAGTTGATCATCGCAGACTTTGACATCCTCGAAGCCTCCGATCTCAGCCGCCAGTATTATTTTATCGACCAGATCGGAAGGCCTAAAGTAGAAGCACTTCTGGAAAATCTGAAAAGGCTGAATCCTTTTTCGATCTATGAGATTCATAACCTCAAAATCGGGTGCGAAGATGTCGCGCCGATCTTCGGGTCTGCGGACATTCTGATTGAGGCCTTCGATGACGCGGATCAGAAGCAGATGCTGATTGAAACCTGGCTGTCCCTTTTCCCCCAAAGACCCGTCATTGCGGCTTCCGGACTTGCCGGATTCGGCGCCAACGAGCGCCTGCACCAGAGAGATCTCGGAAGCCTGTATATCTGCGGAGATGAGATCAGCGAATGTGATGTCAACCTGGTTCCCATGGCCGCGCGCGTCGCCATCGTCGCCAACATGCAGGCAAACCTGGCAATCGAGCTTCTGGTAAATATAAAGACATCAAGAGGCAGCTAAGCTCATTCCGGATCCAATTCAATGGACGGGAGCAGCAAGTTGGATTGGACTTTTTGTCCGATTCAGCAGTGAGACTTAGAACTCCATTATCCGCGCAGAGATGCAGGCATGCGATGCCTGGCATGCTGATAAATCTACGCAGTTTTTGGTTGATAGGGCGCTTGATACTGCGGCATAATGAGGTGGGTGTATCGAGCTTAAAGTCCTGCAATTTAAACCAAGGAGTAAGTGAAAATGAAAAGTTTTGTTGTTGCTTTTGTGACAGTAGCGCTGTTGGCAATTCCGCTCGCCGCATGGGCCGCTGAAGACGGTGCTGCGCTTTACAAGACAAAGTGCTCTACGTGCCACGGTGCCGCCGGCGAAGGCAAGGCTGCGACCAAGATCCCGGCTGTGAAGGGGACCGCCCAGACTGCCGATCAGATCGTCACCTACCTCACCAAGGGAGCCGAAGGGAAGAAGGCCCCGCATGCCAAGCCGATGGCCGGTCTCACTGCCGAGCAGGCCAAGGCGATTGCGGATTTCGCAAAGGGTTTGAAGTAAGCAATTTTCCAAAACAGCCACGAATTCCGCAGACCTCTCGCGGAATTCGTGGCGTTCTTATCTTTACCCCCCTAAAGCGCGGAGATCAGCTCCGTGCTGCTCCTCGTCTAAAGCAATTTCATGCTATATACGGCGTTTCCCTGCCGTCTGCAGGGGTGTTACATCACCGGCTTGGCTTTCAGGATGCCTATCTGCAGCAGGAGGCCGGTGAAATCATAAATGCTGCGCAGGTTTGTGATCTTTCCGTTCCGGAAGGTCATGAAAAAAGCTCCCGGCAGAATAAAAATGCGCCCGGAACCTGCCAATCCGCAGAATTCGCCGGTGTGAGTGCCGGTTTGTGACCAATGAACTGCCGCATTGTCGCCATCGACGAGCCGGCTTTCGACCACGAACTCCGTTTGCGGGAACGCGGTGAACCAGCTGCGATACAAAGCTTCGATTGCCGGGCGCCCGCGGATTGTGCCCGCAAGCATGCTCGTGTAAACCGCGTCTTCGGCAAAGGCGGCCGCGAGAGCCACAACATCACGGCGCTGCCACGCCTCCAGCCAATTTTTCACAACCGTATCGATTTTTCCCCGACCCATGACCAGGCCCTCCAAAGGAGTTGCTGCCGGTGTTGAGGCAGGCCCTACCTATGCCCTCGCCTCAGCGGGAGCGGATTTCAGGCCGCGCAGAACTACGCGGTAAGGTCCTCCACTTGTCACAGATGCGCGTGCTTCAGGATATAGGCAAATCGAGCGCTAGAAAAGCCGCGGTGAATCCGCCCTGTCCTCCGGGTTCCAGTGTCACGCGCAGCTGAATCCAAGATGCTCCTTGGCCAAGAGTATAAGATGGTCGCGCTTCTGAAGCAAACAAAGAGCAACGGACCGTGGTGGCCGCTCATTTGCCTGTGTAAAGATCGATGATGCGGTCGATGGCCTGTCGGCAGACGGCGCAGAAGCCCACTTCGTCCCGGGTGAACATGATGCAGTCCGCCTGCGAACGATAGTAGCCTTTGGCTTCGTACATCGCGCCCTCGAAAGCTCCCGCCTTCCCCGCATGCGGACTGGAGCCAAGCAGCTTGGTAGTGCGCATCCGCTCTTCACGGAAGAGATCTTCCATTTCCTGCTCCGGTCGCTTCTTGGCTCTGATTTCCACCCGCCGCGCCTGGATCTCCTTCTGCTCCGCTTCAAAGGTGTCCTTGGGCCATGGTGTAGGAAGCGGCGTGCCCGACTGGATCAGACTCTTCCACCGGCTGCCCTGGCTATCCGCGGTGACATTGGGTTCCCACGGTTCGGGTCGCTCGGATGGGCCCTCATAAGCCACCGCGGAGGTGTAATACTCGTCAGCCAGCCCGGCAAAGTGGTGCCCGAACTCATGAACGAAAATATAAGGTGTAAAAGCATTGTCGGCTGCTACCGTGGCGTAGAGATTGAATATACCCCCGCCGCCATACTTGCGGTCGTTGACGATGATCTCGACAAACTCGTAGGGCGCAGCCGCAGCCGCCTCGCGCATGCGTTTATTGTCAAACGTCAGCACGTAGCGCTCCGAGCCAAAGGCGTCATAACTTGCCCGAAGCGGAGAGCGCCGGAAAACCTCATCGGAAGGCCGTGCCACGCCGCTCTCTTCGGCCGGGGTATCTACGGCCCAGACGTTGAATTCGCTCTTCCGCTCCTTGAATGGAGATGCGGCAAAGAGCAGGCCGACCATGCGCCGTGCGTCCTTGTGCCACTTTTCCATTTCGGCCGCGGTGTAGCCATCCCCCATGAGAAGGAGGTCGACTTTCTCGCGCGGCTCGCCATTTTTCGCCACCGCCCACACTTTGGTACTCGGCGCCGTGGAGCGGTCGACGGTCGAACTCCTTGGATCCACCAGGAGCGACCAGATTTCCCTAAATGCATTTCCCGCTCCCCTCTTTTTTAGAACCACCTGGAAGGGCTCGGCCGGCGCCGGGAAGCGGAGCGATTCATGAAACGTGCGGTTGGATTCCTTCGCTTCCCCGGTGGTTTCCCACTCCCCATAGATGCTGGCAAACCCGCGCGAATAAAGGACCCTGTTGGTTTGCCGGTCGATGATCTCGAAGAAGTACTTTCCGAGATTGGTATCGTCGATCGTACGATTCAAGGGACCTGGCCACGGCCCCTCGATAACCACACCATCCAGGGCAAAGCGTTCTTCCAGCGCGTTGCCGGTATGGAAGTAATCAAGCCGCATGGTAATCGGCGATGGATCTGCGGCCGCCAATAGGCCGACAAAAAGCAGAATGGCTGAAATCACAGCCTCGAACAAGAAGCACCTCCTGGGCACCCCATGGGCAGGGCACTAACCTTGTGAAGGAAAGAGGATTTTAGCAGCCGGCCACGAAGCGGCATATCCGCGTCGCAAAAAAAAGCTTAACGCAGAGGCCGCAGAGGATTGTTTTGCTTTTGAATCACTTCTCTCTGCGACCTCTGCGTTGAGCTTTTGCTTTTCTTTGTATTTTGGCAAAGAGTTGCTCGTGAGTAGTACGAATCTCCGCAGCCGCATCGGATTCTTCGTGGCTGCATTTGCATGATCGAGGACCTATCGCCTGTAGCCCATCCTCATGTAGACCAGACCGATCGCATCTACCGTGTTTCCAGAGCGGCCGATAAATCCAATGGCTTGACTTCCAGGAGGGACATCAATGCGGAAATCCCTGTCCCCTCCCCGTCCGCCGTAGACCTGGGATGTGCGCTTGTTGGTGATGATGCGCATCGAATCGACCGTATCGCCAAAACGACCGGCAAGGCCGATGATGTATTCGTCGCGGTCCAGGCGAAAGGTGTGGCTGTTGCCCCCCGAATTGCCGTGTTGCTCTCCTTGCAGAGAGCGGCCGTCGGGCAGGACATAGATCGCCTGAACGGCATCGATCGTATCGCCCGAGCGCACGACAACTTCAGTGATCCTGGCGCCTGCCGGGACATTTTGGTCGGTAAAGGGGCGGCCACCTCCCCCCCCGGCCAGTTGCGTCTGGCCCAACTGCCCAGACATCGCCTGGTCTGCGGGATAGTAGTCGCGGCGGCGCGGCAGGGGTGTGTAAACCAACCCGACCGCGTCCAGGGTAGCCCCGGATCGGCCAGTAAATCCGATCGCCTGGCTGCCTGCCGGCACCTCGATGCGATAGCGCTGGCTGCCGCCGTTCCCTCCAAACTGCGCGGTTGTGCGCTTGTTGGTAGTGATCTGCATCGAATCGATCGTGTCGCCGTAACGGCCCATAATGGCGATGAGGTATTCATCGGAATCCAGACGGACAGTGATGAACCGACCGCCCGACCCGCCGTGCATTGGGCCCAAAACCGTGCGCCCGTTGGCCAGGACGTAGGCCATCTGCACGGCATCGATCGTGTCACCCGATCTGATCCGCACCTCGGCCACGCGTGCGCCGGCAGGGGGCTGAAAATCGGAAAATTCATTGCCCCCCCGCCCGCCGACGATGTCGGTCGTCGATAACTGCTGGGGAAAACCGAGTGTGACTGCACATGAGAACACAGCTGTGATCATCACACCAATGAATGGAATTCGTCGCATAGGGCTCCTCTCTTTTCAATGACCAAAGAAAGTATATATCTGTTCGAGGCGAGGCAAAAGTGCCCTAAAGCACAGGGCGGGCGCTTGACAAAAAATGGCGCGCGGCCCTTTCATTTTACCCGCGACATTTTTTGCATTTTCGTTTTCCAATAGAGGTAGGCCGGTATGCCCACGAGAATGACAAGCAGGCCGGCCATGGCGTTCCAGAAGGTGTTGATCAGCGAGTTCAGAGAAATATAGAGAGCACACAGGATAAACAGCATCGGTGTGATCGGGTATCCCCAGGTTTTGTAGGGGCGCGGCAGATCCGGGCGCTTTTTCCTCAGGATGAACACGGATGCCACCGTCAGGCCCAAAAAGATCCACTGGCCGAAAATGACATACGTGAGCAGTTGGTCAAAGGTGCCCGAAAGACTCAGCAGCGCGCTCCATATGCCGAGGGTAAGGATCGAGATGTGGGGGGTGAGGTACTTCGGATGCACTGCCGCGATCTTCTGAAAGAACAGTCCGTCGCGCGCCATGGCGAAATAGACACGCGGTGAAGTCATGACGACGGCCCCCGCGGCGCCAAAAATGCTGAAGAGGATGACGAAGGCGATAATGGAGCCGCCAATCGGACCGATCGCCCGGGTCATCGCATCGGCGGCGATCGTCGGCGATTTTGCAATTTGAGAGGTCGGGGCGATATAGAGATACGCCAGGTTGGTGATCATATAACAAAAGAGCACCAACAAAGTCCCGACAAACAACCCGAGCGGAAGATTTCTCTCCGGTTTCTTGATCTCCCCGCAGCTGAAGGTGACGCACTCCCATCCTTTATAGGCCCAAAGAGAGGCGACCAGGGCGATCCCAAAGCTGGAGAGCATGCCGGGCGAGAATGAGCCGATCTCCGGCTTGACAAAATTGGCCGTATTCCCTTTGGCGAAGATGAAGACAAGCAAGGTGACAGCGAGGATGATCCCGAATTTGACCACCATCAGAATATTCTGAACCAGCGCTCCCCACTTTACGCCGACATAGTTGATCGCAACGTGCACGGCAATAAAGAGCAGGGCCACGAACTTTTGCGTCAGCGGGGATATGGCAATAAAGTAGGGGAGATAATTGGACGCGAAAGCTACGGCAAGCGCCGCGATGGCCCCGCTGTCAATGACCAGAAAAAGCGACCAGCCGAAGAGAAACGCGATCAAGGAACCAAAAGACTCCCTGAGGTACACATACATGCCGCCCGCAGCAGGATAGGCTGCGCCAAGCTCCGAAAAGGCCAGCGCTCCGAAAAAGCTCGCGACTCCGCCGACCAGCCAGACAGCCAGCATCAGAATCGGTGACGGGACCTGCCCGGCAACCTCAGCGGGAACGATAAAGATGCCAGAGCCGATAACGCTGCCGATCAGAATCCCGATGACATCTTTCAGGCCCAGTACTCTTGGCAGATTCAGCTTCATTTCATTGGCTTGAGCTCGAAGGGCGTTTTCACTGGCCATGCGGAACGCCTCCTTTGGAGGTGGCTGCGGTTTGTAGGATCCCTGCCGTCTATTCTATAGGGGTAAGTCTGTAACACGGATCGGGACCCGGCTCAACTACTATTCCGAACCGCACAAACTCCCCGGGATATCTACTCCGAAAATAGCTGCCCTCGCGAACATCGTGATCGTGATCGGCAGTCAACAAACATCTAAAAACCGATCACGATCACGACCACGATCACGAACCGCTACAAAAGGTCCGCGGCGGTAGATTGCCATTTTCATGCGTCACAGGGTGCGCCCCGGCGCATAAGAGACTGTTGTGGGGCCGCACTACTCCTTGCGGCGAAAGTTGGCGAGGCGTTCGAGAGCGGAATCCTGAACGTATTCTGCCGCCTGGTTGGAGGCGAGGAAATTATTGGCGATCATTGCGAAAGCCAGCATTTCACCATCGGCAGTCTTCACATAACCGGAAAGGCAGCGGACATAGGCGATGGTCCCCGTCTTGCCGTGAACGTTGTTCTCCGCCTTCGTTCCCCTCATGCGGCTGCGGATCGTGCCGTCGACGCCGGCAATCGGAAGCGCATCGAAGAAAACGGGGAAGTACTTTTGCCTGGACATAAATTTGAAGATGCGGATCAGCATATCCGCACTCACCAGGTTTTGGCGTGACAATCCGGAGCCGTCCACATAGGCATAGGTGCCTTTCTGGATCGCCATGCGTTCGAGGGTTTCCTGCACTACCTCCCGGCCCGCCTCGAACCTGCCCTGATTTCGCAGCACAAGGCCGAGCGTGCGTGCCAGCGTCTCAGCGTAAAGATTCTGGCTGACCTTCAGTAGCGGTTTCAGGATCTCGGATAGAGGGGGAGAGGAGTGGCTCCAGAGCAATGGTCCCGCGGCCGGTGCGGGCGCTTCCGGATCTTCGACGGCACGAGGAGTTGCTGTCGTCACATCGATGCCCTCTTCCTGCAGCGTTTTTTTGAGGGCGGCCAGGTAATAGAACGTAGGCAGCTCGACGGCGAGGGTGGTGGTGTCTGGATCGGCCCGAGCCGCGATGGTGCCGCGAATGATGATCGATTCGCGCCGTTCCCCCCTTTGAATTTCGATCCTGCCCCTCGCGCCGGCGGCGATCGTCGTGACCTTCGCGTCGATCGTCACATAGTCAGGCAACGGCGTGCACTTGATTTTGGCGGGCGCGCCTTCTGATTCTCCTGGAGAGACTTCGACCGTGTAGAGGTTCTCATTGAATTGCAGGGCGCTGACCGGGGCCGCATAACCGTAAACCAGGTCGTCCCATTCCCAGCTTGAGCCGATGAAAGGCGGCGGAAACGCACGCGCATCCCCCAGGATTCCGCCCTCGATCTTGCGTATGCCTTTTTCTTTGAGCTTGGCCGCCCAATCTTTGAAGACACGGTAGGGGTCGCCGTCGTGGAAACGAGGCGCAAGGGTTGGGTCCCCCGTTCCGGTGATGACCAGGTTTCCTTTCAACACTCCTTCAACCACGGCCCCATCCGAGGCGATTTTGGTCTCATATTGATAGTTCGGACCGAGGCGAACCAGTGCGGAGGTCGTGGTGAGGAGCTTGTTATTCGAGGCGGGCATGTAAAGTCGAGTGGAATTGTGCTCGTACAGCACATCCCCCCGGTCGAGGGAAATCACCTCTACACCCCACTGGGCGCTGGCAAACCCGGCATCGGAAAATATCCGCTCCAAGTCGGCGCGCAGAGGGTCGATGGCCCCCGAATCGGCCATCGGAGCTGCCACTCTCACGGCGGTTTTCGGGGCACAACTCGTCAACAGCGCGGAAAGAGCAAATACGGCCAGAAACACGTGCGCCCGGATAGTTCGCTTCGTGACTATCGATGTAAGCATATTTTGGCGGTTGATGGCGTCATCCTCCAGAATAGATCGGAGAGATGGCGATGTTGTCTCCGTCGGCAAGAGGCTCACCCGGGGCGACAGCTTTGCCGTTGCAGGTAACGATCCTCGGCCGCTGCTTTGGGATTGAGATCATATCGAGAAGCGCTTCCGCCGTGATGGCAGACGGCACCTCCAGGTCTTTTTCACTAAAACCGGCCTCGTACATCAGCGGGCCGATTACCTTGATTTTGATCTTCATGTCAGTACAGCGAATTTCTCCGCTGCCGCCGCCTCTGCATCGAGGCCTAGTTTTTTCAAAGTTGCCTTGGTCGGGATGCCGCGGTTGTCATAACCGCGTTGATCATAGTAGTGCTGGAGAAGTCCGTCATACTTGTCGTACTCGAGTATCTTGCCGGCGATGGGGCCATCCGTATCGGCGTTGGCAGGGTCAAACCATATCGCCGGCGGGTAATCCTCCTTGCGAGTCGCATGGGGAAACTCCCGGATATAGTTCAGCTTGATCATGCTGTAGATCCTGTCGGCCGTAGACCACATATCGTCCAGGGTCCAGTTCAGGCTGGTGATGGTATTGAAGTACTTGGGATAGTGATCGAGCGACCAGCCGAGTTCGATCCAGGGAAAACGGCAGGCAACCAGGAATTCGAACATGCCACCGCGGATGCGCTGCAGCTCGATGACTTTGGCCGCCTTCTCCGGGCCGTACGATTCGCGGGTTGTGTTCTTGATCTCGAAGGTGATGATCCAGGCCTCGCGGTGATGAGCGCCGATCGGCGAAACGCCGAACGCCAGCGCCTGACCGGGGATGAACTTGCAGTTGTAGGCGGCCACTTCCAGTCCTTTGACCTGCATGGCATAGGCTTCGGAGTTTTTCCCGAACTCACGGGCCATACGCAACGAACCTTCGGCCAGCAGGTTTCCTATCTTGCCCTCACGCCGGGCCGCCATCCCAAGCAGCTGTTTGGCGCGTTCGGCATCACCGAACTTGAAGTCGCCGCCGATCGCTCCCTGATCAATGGCATCGGCATAAAAGCTGAGCGTGCAGCCTGCCGACATCGTGTCGAGGCCGTATTCATCGCACAGGTAGTTCAAACATCCGACCTGCTGGAGGTCGAATATTTCGAGGTTCGATCCGAGCAGCGCGATGTTCTCGTAATCGAGCTCCGATTCCCGCGCCTCGCCGTCATGGATCGTGATTCCGCAACGCATCGTGCAGTTGGGACAGCCGTACGTTTTGACCCTGGCGTTGTTGAGCCGCTCGCCGTCGATGTGCCAGGAATCGGGATGATGGGTTTTGCGGAAGTTCCGGACAGGAAGACCGGCTACTTCATTGCAGAAAGGCAGCACGCCGGTCGTGCTTTGCTTGGACCACCCTGTCTCTTGATCGATTTGATGAACTTTCTTCAGGTCGCCGATCCCCAGGGCTTTCATGGCCACGGGATCCGCCTGAGGGATTGGATGGGTGCCCTTGACGACGATGGCTTTGAGCATCTTGGATCCCATGACCGCGCCAATTCCCGGGCGCCCTCCGGCGCGCCCTTCGAGGCTCCGAATGACCGCATAGCGGTTCATGTTTTCACCACCCTGGCCGATATTCAGAACTCCCACACCCTTACCGTATTTGCCATAGATCCAGTCATTGGTCGCGTAGGAACCCTGTCCCCAAACAGCCTCGGCAGGCAGGAATTCCACTTTCTCGTCTTCGATATAAATCATGGTCGGCCGGTCGGCCTTCCCTTCCACGATCATGGCATCGTAGCCGGCCTTGCGCAGCTGCTCAGCGACGCGCGTGCCCAGGTTGCCGTCGCCGTAGAAGCCCGTCAACGGCGATTTTGCCGCGACCACACACTTGCCGGTATTGGGAGCGGGTATTCCTGCGATAGGTCCCAGCGCGACGATGAGCTTGTTATCCGGACCGAGCGGATCGGTCCCGGGCAAGACTTCGTCATAGAGAATTTTGGCGGCAAAGCCGCGCCCCCCGACCCATTTGTGAGCAAATTCCTCGGTAAACGACTCTTTTTTATGAGTTTTCGTAGATAGATTGACTCTGAGAATATTGCCGGTCCAACCGTACATTTGAAGCCTCCCGAAGAATGATGACGATCTAAGGCACGGCCAATTAAGCTGGGTAGCATAGTGTGCCGTTTACAATCAATTCCAATCACAGATTATACGCGATTCAGACTGTCGGGGAACAGCAGCTATAAAAACGGCAGGCAGAGCCTTCTACCTCTCCGCACTCAGCCAGGCAGGCAGAGCGTCAAACAGACCTTTCATGATGGTTTCGCTATTCGCTCTGAAGACCTCAACTTTCCCATAGGCTTCGCCCCGCTTTCCGCTCACCAGATCTGTTACGCCCCGCAGTATGAGAAGCCGCTTCGCGTTGCGGCGGGCAACGAACGCAATGGCCCCCGATTCCCAATCTGCGGCAACGGCGCCGTATTTTGCCCTCAGCATGGCGATGGCTTTCGGATCGATATCCTGGTCTGCTGAGACGAGAACGGTCTCAAGAACGGGCAATGGCAAAGGCCGTTTCAGCCAATTCAAGCCGATATCGCTTGCATAATCCTTGATGGCCTGCTCGGCATCTCCCATTCGTTCGATGATGTCATAGATAACCGTTTTCGCCGCAAGGATGATCGTGCCGCGTTCGACTGCGCCCTCGAAACCACCGCAAGTGCCCAAGTTGATCAGCAGGCCGGGATTCCAGCGATCGATGGCAAACTGGGTGGAAGCGGCCGCACTTGTCTTGCCCCAGCCGCCCTGGAGAACCACCACAGACTGGCTGGTCCCGTCCGGCAGGTCGAACTTTCGGACGAAGCACTCTCCAAAAGGCGATCTCTCCCGGCGTTGGCCGGGGAATAGCGTTTTGACGACCGCCCACTCCGCGTCGGCCGACACCAGCACGACGGCTTGAACCTGTGCGCCGGATTGTCCGACATAAGCCCAGGCGGCACAGATCAGCAAGCCGATGAGAATCCATCCGAAGATTTTTTGAGCCATGCCAGCATCTTACCAGAAGCATCAGTGGGACGAACCGATTGCCGTCTGAAGCCCGTCGCCACGAAATGTCGAGACGGGATAAACCGGCATGCGACTTTCACCCCGGCTCTGATATAGTAGGGCTAAATCAAGAGGAAGAAACATGAGCTGTTCCGATCTGCTGAAGCCGCGGCATGATGTACTCAGCGAAGATGGGATCGAGCGAATTATCGATCTTGCGAACCGTGACGGCCCAAGGAAGTAGAGGATGGAAGCGCGTTCTGCTGACTTTCTCTCCCTGACATACCGGCCGCGGACGCGCGCCGAGTAATGGAGGCGCTGCACCTTCAGGGGCCAAGCGCGACCAAGCTTTAGATGCATAGCGGTTTTTCGCTCATGGAAATGTTGACGCCGTGGCTGTTTTTGTCAGGATGGAGATATGAGTCAATCCACCGCAATGACTTCGGAGAGAGCCGGGGAAATCATTCGTGAGATGGTCCGGCGCATCGTCGAAGGATTCCATCCCGAGATGATCGTGCTTTTCGGATCGCATGCACGAGGGAGTGCGGGTCCTGACAGCGACGTGGATCTCCTTGTCGTCATGCCGGTCATCGGATCCAGACGGGATTTGACCATCCGAATCCGGAAGGTGCTTGCCGGCATGGGTTTGGCCAAGGACGTAATTGTGGCGACGCCCGAGGAACTTGATCGCTACCGGGAGCTGGTCGGCACGATCATTTATCCGGCAATGCACGAGGGGAAGGTTGCATATGAGCGAAACGCATGAGATCCTTCGCCTGGCGCGGATGTGGGTCGAGAAAGCCGAAGAGGATCTTCTCGTCGCCGAATGTCTGCTTTCCCTGGAGGAAGGCGGCCCATTTTCCACCATCTGCTTCCATGCCCAGCAGTCCGTCGAAAAATACGTGAATGCTCTTCTCGTCTCCACGGCGATCCCTTTCACAAAGGTGCACGACATCGGAGAGCTGCTCGAGCTGGCGCCCGCCTCGATCGAGATTCCCCTCAGCACTGAAGAGCAGGAGCAACTCACGTTCTATGCCACCACGGCCCGCTATCCTGGAGAGTATGAACCCGTATCGCGCGGTGAATCAGAGGAGATGGTGTCGGCCGCCAAAAAGGTCAGGGACGCCGTGCGTGCCCATCTCCCCAAGGCGGCCTTGAGCATTCCCAACGACACGTCTCTCCCGCAATAACCGATACGACCGCACCGGTGCGGTCGAATTCTGGGGCCGCGGCACCAATCGCGTCATCGAAGAGTGTCGCCGCTACGGATTGGAACCTCCCACGTTTCGCGAGGAGGCGGGGAGCGTCGTAGTAATCTTCAAAGCGCCTGTCGTCACGGCCGGAGAAAGGGAGATGGGACCAAGTCGGGACCAAGTTGGAACTAAGTGAGGATCAAGTGCGGGTTCTCAAGGCGGCAACGGACACGCAATCGCTCGCTGCCCTTCTTGAAAAATGCGGTCGGACACATCGTACAAAATTCCAGGTTGCGGTCGTAAAGCCTCTGCTGGCCGCCGGTCTCCTGGAAATGACGCTTCCGGACAAACCTCGCAGCTTCCGCCAACGGTATCGCACCACGCGTGCGGGAACGTCACTCCTGAAACCGGATGAATCAACAACCAATGGGAAGAGAGTTGATTAGGCATTCACGAGCCAAGCTCATTTTGTTCTTTAGCCGACGAATATGCTCTAGGGCGAGTCTCCATTAGAGAAGCAAATCAGGGGCAGCTAATGGCCAGATCAGATTTCGACAAGTTTATTGCGCATCGCAGAAGTGATGGAGATTGCCAGAGCCTCGTCCAGCATCTGCTTGGAGTTTCGATGCTGGCGCGCAGTTTTTCAACAAAGATCAGACTGGGGCCGGCTGGCGAGCTTATGGGGTTGTTGCACGATCTGGGCAAGTATAGCCGAGAGTTTCAACAGTACTAGGGGTCCGCTGTCGGATTGCTTGAGCAGGACAAGGATGATGAATATATCGATCCCGTTGGCAAAAAAGGCAGAATCGACCATTCAACAGCCGGGGCGCAGACCATCTGGCAAGAAGTCTCAAAACATGGGCAACTGGCCCAGATAGTCGGCCAAATAATGGCCCTTTGTGTTGCCTCACATCACTCTGGCTTGATTGATTGCATCGGCGTTGATGGCACTGATCAATTCTCAAAAAGAATGAACAAGCCCGATGCATTATCACACCGAGACGAGGTAGAAAGCAGGGCAGACCAAGTGGTGGGCAGCCGCTACAAAGAGCTGCTACGCGAAGGCAGTCTCATGCCAGCCTTCGGCAGTATCATCAAAGCCATTTGCAAACACGACAAAAATGAAAACATCGTTCGATTCAAGGTCGGACTGCTAGCCCGATACCTTTTCAGCTGTCTGATTGATGCTGACCGCGTCAATACGGCAGATTTCGAGGAACCAAAAGCCGTGGAAGCTGGGAGAGGTTTACAAACGGCCGATCGCGGTCTTTTTCCTGCCGGAACCACCCAAGGGTTTCGAAGCGCAGCGTGAATTTCGGCGGCTCCCGGGCGTCAGTTCGGAAACCGAGTCTCCTCAGATGCGCCTGGCTTTGCGAACTGCACTCTTCCGCCGCGAAACTGCTCGTGATTTGCTGGAACTCATGGGCGAGCCAATGCCCATAATCCGTTCAACAGCACATCCAAACGAAGATCCCGAGACCGCAGGAAAACGCATTCGCCAACTTCTTGGGATTGATTGGGACACACAGCTGGAGTGGCCGAGCGCATATGTCGCAATAAACGAATGGCGCAATGCCATCGAGCATCAAGGCGTACTCGTGTTCCAGACCGGCAAGGTTGACCTGGCCGAGATGCGCGGAACCAGCATTCCGCGCGGCCCGCTGCCCGTGATTCTCCTGAACAACGCCGACGCTCCTCATGGCCGCATTTTTACACTCCTTCACGAATTCGTTCACTTGTTGTTCTCCGCGGGCGGACACCAGACCAGCGCGATGGAAGGGCAAATGCTGCCGGAGGATCGCATTCTGGAGCGCGCAAGCAATCGTTTCGCGGCTGCGACGATGATGCCTAAAGACGAATTCCTCTCTGAGACCGGAAAATATCCGCTGGCCCTCGAGGGAGAAAATGAATCTCTGCGGCGTCTGGCGAATCGCATCAAAGCCAGCCCCGACTCCATCTTGAGACGCTTGCTTACGCTGCGACGCATCTCGCCTGAACTCTATCGAGCCAAGAAAGCTGTCTGGCAGCAACTGCGGTGGTTCGAACCGGCTGCGAGCGAAGGCGGCCCTCCAATACAAATAAAAGTGATTTCGGCGGTCGGACGATCCTTCGCGTCCCTGGTACTGGAAGGCTACCATCGCAACGCAATCAGCAGCGCGGATGTATCCGATTCCCTGGGGATTCAACTGAGATATCTGGACCGAATCGCCGCGGAGCTGACTATTTAGCGGCATTCCGTCGGTGAAAAAGCCATGCCCTTTTGCGTCGACACAAGCGCCTGGATGGATGGCCGGCAGCGCCATTACCCGCCTGATGTTTTCCCGTCTCTATGGCTGAGGCTCGAGGAAAGAATCGCTGCCGGACACATTATCTGCAGCGAAGAGGTATATGTTGAGCTTGCGAAAAAAGCCGATGACCTTCACAAGTGGATCCAAGGCCGTAAAGAAATGCTTTTGCCCCTGACCGAGGCTGTCCAGGCCCAGGCTGTGCAGCTGCTCAGTCAATATCCGCGACTGTTGACACGCTTCGCAATCGTTCGAAGGCGGATCCCTTTGTGGTCGCTACCGCCATCGAGCATGGTGCGGTGGTTGTAACCGGCGAATTTCGGACGGGAAAACTCGAAAAACCCAGAATTCCTGATGTCCGTGACGCCCAGGGAGTGCGCTGCATCGGCTTTCTTCAAATGATACGAGAGCTGAATTTGACTTTCTAATCAATATGCGGCAACTGCTGCTGAGGGTCCAACGGACAAGGCTGAACACTTTAATCTCGAAGCCGTAATCCCGATCGGCAGCGAAGTTTGTCTTTACAAATTGCCCGTTAGATGGCTAATTATCAGCCATGATCCGGCGAAATATCCACCGTAAGCTGGAAAATGCGTGGGCGGACACGCCGGTGGTCCGCTCATCTTTGGACAGCAACACTGAAACAGAGCATTACCTAATCGCGATTGTGCTTGCAAATTGCCCACTTAATGGTTAAATATTCACCATGATACGGCGAAATATCGAACCTCTGGTAAGGGCAAGTCTGGCCGAATCTCCGGTCGTTCTGATCAACGGCGCCCGGCAGACCGGCAAGACTACCCTGGTGCGAGCGTTGGCCGCGGGCATTCGCAAATCCGCCTATATCACCCTGGATGACTCCGCGGTGCTGGGGGGCGTGGCCGGCAATCCGCGAGGGTATCTCAGCGGCCTGGAGGGGACCGTCATCATCGACGAGGTACAGAAGGCCCCCGCCCTGTTCCCGGCGATCAAAATGGCCGTGGACGAGGACCGGAGGCCCGGTCGATTCATCCTCACCGGCTCCGCCAACGTCCTGATGCTGCCCAAACTCTCCGAGTCACTGGCCGGACGGATGGAAATCCACACTCTGCGGGCCTTCTCCCAGGGTGAGATGGAGGGCAGGCGCGAGACCTTTATCAAGCGTCTTTTTTGGGGAAAAGGATTCCCCATCATCGATAGGGCCGTCCAAGGCACTTCCCTGGCCCAGCGCATCCATCGAGGCGGATATCCCGAGGCCATCCGGCGATCCTCTACGCCGAGGCGCGCCTGGTTCGCATCGTACCTGACTACGATTTTGCAGCGAGACATCCGCGATCTTTCCAACATCGATGGCCTTATGGAGACGCCGCGGCTGCTGGCTTTGCTGGCGTCCCGCTCCTCAGCATTGCTGAACATCTCGGAGCTTTCACGCAGCGCCGGCATTCCCCACACCTCCCTCCAGCGCTACCTGGCGCTTTTTGAAGCCACATTCCTCATCCAACGCATCCCTGCCTGGACCGCCAATCTGAGCAAGCGGCTGGTCAAAGCGCCCAAGGTGCTCCTGGGAGACACGGGATTCATGGCCCATCTGCTGAATGTGTCCGAGGATGCCGTGCTCAAGGATGCCAACTTGTCTGGACGCTTCCTCGAAACCTTCGTCGGCTGCGAATTGCTCAAGCAAGCCGAGTGGGAAGAGAGCAGGCCCATGCTGATGCATTATCGGACGGCAGCAGGCAAGGAGGTGGATTTTGTATTCGAAGAAGGCGGGCGACGCGTGGCGGGGATCGAGGTGAAGTCATCGCATGCCGTCACCGCCCGGGACTTCAGCGGTCTGCGCAGCCTGGCTGAAGATGCCGGGAAGCAGTTCGCCGCGGGAGTTGTCCTTTATGCGGGCGAAAAAATGGTTCCGTTCGGGCCGCATCTATGGGCTGTGCCGATATCCGAGCTATGGGCGGAGTAAATCCTATGCCATCGAACGACATCATCGATAACCGCGATCAGAAACTGGCCGATCACATCAACTGTATCCTGGGAAGCACCGAAGCCGCCAAGTTTGCCGTCGGCTATTTCTTCCTTCCCGTGTTAAATCGGTGACAGGCTACGCTTTCACTAATTCATGCTGCAAGCGTTGTGCATGCTTCGCCATTAGATTGGTGAAAGCGTAGCCTGTCACCGATTTTGATTTTTGTGCGCCAAACAACGGCGACTGCAACGGCCCAGCCGATCCCGACCGGATGTACTGTCAGGTGGCAAACCGGCTCAGCGAGTTGATTGACGATGTTGGGGCCGTCCGCATCGATCGGGACGAGAAGCGCGAAATCCTGACCCTGGAAGTAGAGGGGAAAGACGGAACGTCGTATCCGGCCCGATCGCTGTCCGACGGCACGCTCAGGTTTCTGGCGCTGACAGTGATGGAACTGGATCCTGCCGCCCAAGGGGGGCGAGTCCAGAGAGCCTACCTCCCTGATCCCTATCGACTCGCCAAGGCGCTCCTGCGCATGATGCCTTATTTCGCGTCGTGCGATTACCTGAGTTGTTATTGTCAAGCTCGATGATATCGTATATAGTACCACTGTGAATTGTCGATATGTGCGATGTGGCGCTAGTCAGGGCGAGATCTCCAGTCGATGCCAGAGGTTAAGAGCAGCCTGCTTTCAAGTCGCAAACGCCGCAAGAAGAACCGCCGGCTTAACGAAGTGTGCGATGTTCTTCGAGCGTTCGGGTTTTCAGAACGCAAGGCGTCCAAGGAAAACTCTGTCTGGCATAGGGGCTCGGTGACTCTGACGCTCCCCAATCCGCATGGAGGCGATCGTGTTCTGAAAACTCCCTATGTGAACATGGTGGTAAGGGAAATCGAGCGGGCAGAGTCCATACCTGTCGCTTCAGGAGAGAACGAGGATGAAGAGTGAAATCAATCGTTATTTGGCGATGAATTACTCAATCGAGCTGGTCCGGGATGTGGAGCAGGGAGGTTTTTTCGCGACTCACCCCGACCTTCCCGGTTGTGCTGCACAAGGGGAGTCGACAGAGGAAGCGATTGCGAATCTCGATGACGCGCGGCGGCTCTGGATCGAATCGCGACTCGAAATAAATTTGCCAGTACCATTACCTCTAAGCGAGGAGCCCAGCGGCAAAGTCCTGCTTCGAATGGCGCGTTCACTCCATGCGGAGTTGACAAAGCATGCAACACGCCAGGGCGTCAGCTTGAATCTGCTGATCAATACGGTCCTGGCGGAATATGTCGGAGGCGCCGGATATCGGGGCGAATTGCCCGCGTTTCAGCGGGCTGTCGAAACTCTCAAGAACGCCGTTGTCCGAGCGGCCGCGTCGCAACATGCCGAAACCGGCTGGGGCACACAACTCGACGAGTTGCACGTGCGCGAGACCTCAATAGCGAGCGGACTTGGCCCGAAGAAACGAAAATGACCCGGAGATGCGGTGATTTATTTCCTGCTTTCGAAGCATTCGGCCTATGTTATTGAATCCTCGGCTCTTAAAATTCACTCCTCAAGATGGACTATTTTGACGCAGTAATTGAAATCCTGGACAAAGCCTCCTGCATCAAGCTTCCCGGCCATAAGATCAGCGTGGTCACGGAGGCCCGACGCGAGTTTGGCCGGAACGGCGCCTGCGATGCAAAGTTCATTGATCCCATCGAGAAACTCCTCAAGGAGTGTCTGCGATCCTGGACGCCGGAACAGAAGCGGTCAATTTGGGAAAGCACCGAGGCCGGCGCCGGCCTTGATTTTGAGGATTACGACATGGACTCCATCGAGATGGATCTGGAGGGAGAACTGCTCTTTGAAATCATCGAGGAATTGGCGGGCCATAATCGCAGGGCTGATGTCGACGATCCGGACAGATAGGTCGTTCTGCATTTCTCCGTGCCTCGTGTATGCTCAAATCAGGAGATTTTGATGAAGTATAAGATTGCACTTCAAAAAACCGCGGAAGGATACAGCGTCTGCGTTCCAGGGATCCCCGGCTGTTGGTCACAAGGAGCGAGCGAGCAGGAGGCTATCGCGAACATTAAGGAACTCACTGCTTTTACTGTGTAGAAACAGGACCTCATGCCCACGAATCTGGCGATTGATGACAAGCTACTCGAAGAAGCCCTGAAAATCTGGGGTAAGCGGACCAAACGGGATACGGTCAACGATGCCTTGCGGGAATTCATTCAACGTCGAAAAAGGCTCAAGCCTTGGAGGCGTTCGGCACCGTCGCCATGGACCCGGCTTACGACTATAAAAGGCTCCGAAGCCGGCGATGATCCTCATCGACACCTCCGTCCTGTCATTAGCCTATCGGCGCAGAATCAAGACAAGTCCCGAGCCTCCCCTCGTGCAGACTTTCCGACGCCTGGTGGAAGAAGACCGGCCGATTGCGATTCCTGGGATTGTGTTGCAGGAATTGCTTTCGGGGGTGCGAACACCGAGCGAATTTGAGCGGTTGCAGGAATTAATGGAGGGGTTCCCACTGCTGATCGCTACTCACGAGCATCACGTTGGCGCCGCGAAAATCGCCAATGCATGTCGTAGAGAGGGCATCGCATCGTCCACGGTGGACTGCTTAATCGCCTCCATGGCGGTTGCCGTCAAATCGCAATTGTTCACCGGCGATGATGACTTTGAGCGGATGGCTCCGCTGAGTATCCGTGCCTGTGCGCCGGCAGGCCCGCGAAAAACCCGCAATCAAAACAGAGCATCAGCCACGAGGAGCGCCATTACCAGGAGAGCATAAATGTTGATGGCAAGGAACGCCGGCCGGAAAGAGCGGTGCTGCGAGTATCTGTTCAAAAACCTCAGGGCCTCCCATGCGAGCCACAGGCCGGAGGCGACCAAGCCCAGATTGATCCATGGAGATTGGGTGAGGCGGTAGATCGGGAACAGAAGGCTGGAGACAAACGTAGCCAGCATCCAGATAAAGGTCAGGCCGGCAAGCTGCCTGAGGCTGAAGAGCTTCGTGAGAGAAGGCAGGCCCGCATTTTCGTAATCGTTGCCGAACACGAAGAGGAGCAGCCAGAAGTGTGGCACCTGCCAAATGAAAAAGAAAAAGCAGAGCGCGAACACACGTGGATCCAAGGGCGCGCCGCCTGCGGCGGTCCATCCCACGGCCGGGGGCAGGGCGCCGATCAAGGCGCCCGGAACAACAGCAAAGGCCCACGCCCTTTTCAGGTAAGTATAGATTCCGTTGTACCAGACGACGGCAAACAGCCCGATGATAGCGGCGGCGAGGTTGTGGGCGAGCCAGAGAATCAGAAAACCGCTCGCAATAAGAAGCGCCGCAAGAGCCAGGGCGGTCGCCGGACGCATGGCGCCCGAGGAAATCGGTCGGTGGCGCGTCCGCGTCATGCGCGCGTCGAACTCCCGGTCCTGAAACTGGTTCAGGGCGCAGGCGCCGGTGGCAAGAAGGAGGACGCCGAGAGAGGCCGTGAGGATGCCTCGGTTCACTGTGTGGCAAAAGACCACGTAGCCGGTTGCTGCGGACAGCGTGGAGAGCGTGGCAATCCGGATTTTTGTGAGATCCGCAATCAAGTGCCACCACGAGGGCGCCAAGACGCCGAGACGCAAAAGGTTGTCAGAGTTTTGCCGGCTTGGCGTGCCGGCGGGTGTCGCCGGCTGCTGATATACGACCGAATTGCAGACTGATCTCATTTCAGACTCTTGATGAATTCGATGACCTGATTCAGCTCGGCGTCGGAAAGTTGAGCGGGAGGCATTGCGGGCGGGTACCCTTTTACGATTTCGGCTTTCGGCTCACGGATCGCCCGGGCAAGCCGCGAGCTGTCGACGGTAACCACGCGCTCCTGGCCGTTCGACTCCTTGACGGCCTCCTTTTGCCCGTAGAGCCCCTTGAACGTCGGTCCGACCATGACACTGCCGTCAAGGGAGTGGCAGGTGAGGCAGGATTTTTCCTTGAGAAGTGCCATCGCAGGATTCAGGGGCGGCACAGGGGCGGCCGCCACTTTCGCTTGGCCGGGCAGCGGAGCATCTTCATCTCCAAAGTACCAGGCTTCGAAATCTGAGACCGGCACCACCACGACTTTGGACAGCATGTTCGCGTGGTTGACCCCGCAAATCACGGTGCATTCGATATCGAAAGTCCCCAGCCGCGTCGGTGTGAACCAGGTGTAGTTCGGCTTCCCGGGAACGACGTCCTCCTTGATGCGGAAGGCGGGAATATAGAAGCCGTGAATCACGTCGAGCGAACGGAGTTCCATCTTCGCAGGCTTGTTGAGCGCCAGAAACAATTGTGTTGTTTGCTTCCTGTTGGGATAGGTAAACGAATAGGCCCATTGGCGGGCTGTGACGGTAATTACCATGGCATCGCGGGGTACGCTGCGCTCATAATCGAAATTGGTCCAGCCATAGTAAAACATGACCAGGAATAAAACCGTTGGTATAACCGTCCAGATGATTTCCAGCCAGGTGTTCCCCTCGATATCCTGACCTTTGGGGTGCCTTTTCTTATTGTATTTGATGATGAAGAACACCATGAGGAAGGTGATAAAGATCAGGAAGACCACGCACAGCGCGGTGATGGCGAGGAAAACCGCGTCCACTCTACCTGCGGCGCTCGAAGCTTGGGGGAAGAATGGCATGGCATTTCACCTGTAAGAAAGATCCAGGAAAGTCAGGCCGATGAACAGGGTAAGCACGCCCAGGACCATGAAGACCAGGGTCTTAAGGAACGGCTTCTCATATTTCAGGTGCATAAAATAGAAAAAGACCAGGCCGGCCTTCAGAGGGGTCACCGTAAGCATAGCCGGCACAGACAGGACTTCGTGAAAGACCGTGCTGACGAAGACCAGAACCGCCGTGAGAAAAAGAAGCAGCAGCCAGACCCTGACAAAGGTCAGGTATGGAACTATGTGACCGTGTTCATCTGCATGTTCCATATCACGCTCCATTAAGCCGCAAGATACAAGAGCGGCAGCAGGAAGATCCAGATCACATCGACGAGATGCCAGTAAAGCCCGACGTTTTCGAGCTTGTTGAAGTCGGTGCTCGTGATCTTTCTTCTGCGGACGAAGTCCAGTACGATCGACAACGCGATGAGGCCGGCCAGGACGTGCAAGCCGTGCAGGCCGGTCATACTGTAATAAAGCCCATAAAAAATCTTTTCCCCGTCAGGGAGCTTAAGCAACGCCGGCCCGTTCGGATATATGCCCCGGCGGATTTCCTCCATCCACTCGATGTACTTGTTCACGAGGAACATGAGGGCGCAAGCGATCGTGGTTCCCAGGCACAGCATGGTCAGCTTCCTGTTGCCCATCCTTATTGCCGAAATCGCAATGGCCACAGTCAGGCTGCTCGTGAGTAGTATGACGGTATTGGCCACCCCGATAAATGTGTTGAGATGCTGACCGCCGGTGTGAAAACCCAGCGGATACTTCGCCCGGTACGCTGAATAAAGAAGAAACAGCCCGCCAAAGAGGAGGATCTCCGTAAACAGGAAAAGCCACATCCCGAGCTTGGCGCCCTGGTAATCCTTGTGAACCGGATGCGCATGGGCTGGAACACTGCTCATTTTGCGACCTCCGGGTTGAATATATAGGGTCGATCGGTAATCGTCGGAGTTTCGGCGAAATTTTCCAGCGGCGGCGGCGATGGGGTTTGCCATTCGAGAGTCACGCCTCCCCAGGGATTCGGTTCGGCCTTCTTTCCTTTGAAGAGCGCAACAATAAGGTTCGCAAAGAACAGGATGAGCCCGGCCGCCATGATGAATGAGCCTATGGAGGCGAAGACATGGCCCGTATGGTACTGGGGCAGATGCGTGTAGTAGCGCCGCGGCATCCCCATATAGCCCAGGGCCAACATACCGCCATAAAACATGTTGAAGCCGATGAAAATCGGGAACCAGGAGATCGTGGCCACCTTCTCGTTGTACATCTTCCCGAACATCTTGGGAAACCAGAAGAGAAGCGCCGAGAAGAAGCCCATGCCGGTACCGCCGAACATGACATAGTGGAAATGTCCCACAATCCAGTAGGTGTCATGGAGGTGCACGTTGACGTTGAGCGCGCCCTGGATGAGCCCCGTCATTCCCCCAATGGAAAAGAGGAAAATAAACGTGAGCGCGAAGATCATGGGCGGTTTGAGTTCAATAGCCCCCTTGTAAAGCGTCGCAGTCCAGTTGAAAACCTTGATGGCGCTGGGAACGGCTACAAGAAAGGTAAAGAGCGAAAACATGATGTTGGCGGCATCCCCCATGCCGCTCGTGAACATGTGATGCCCCCAAACGAGAGAGCCCAGTGCCGCGATGCCGATTGAGGAATATGCGATCGCCTTATAGCCGAAGATCGTCCTGTGCGCAAAAGTGGGAATGACTTCCGTAATGGCGCCCATTGCCGGCAGGATCATGATATAGACGGCCGGGTGCGAGTAGATCCAGAATAGATGTTGGTACAAAAGAGGATCACCCCCTTTGGCCGGGTCGAAAACGCCGATCCCAAAGAGGCGTTCCGCGATCACCAGCAGGAGAGTGATTCCGATGATGGGGGTTGCAAGCACCTGCACCCACGCTGTCGCGTATGTGGCCCAGACGAAGAGCGGCATGCGATGCCAAGTCATTCCGGGAGCGCGCAGGCGGTGCACACTGGTCACGAAGTTTATGCCGGTCAGGATTGAAGAAAATCCCAAGAGGAACACGCCGAAAACGCCCAACGGGATGTTCGTTCCCGTCCGCAGGCTGAATGGGACGTAAAATGTCCATCCTGTATCCGGCGGGCCATTACCGGTGAAAAGCGACGTAATCACGACTAGGGCACCGGCGATAAAAAAGTACCAGGACATCAGGTTCAGGCGGGGGAAAGCCACGTCGCGGGCGCCGATCATGATGGGGAGGAGGAAGTTGCCGAAAACAGCCGACGCGCCCGGGAGCACGAACATGAAGATCATGATGACGCCGTGCACGGTGAAGAACGCGTTGTAGACGGCCGGCGGGAAGAGAGGGTGGCTCATGGAGAGCTGCTCAATCCTCATGAGCACGCCAATAGTCAGCGCCACGAGGAAGAGAGTGACCATGCTAGTGAGGTAGAGAATGCCAATCCGTTTATGGTCAGTAGAGAGAATCCAGGACAGGATTCCCTTGCGATCGCCCGCCTCCAGGAAGCTCCGATAAACGGGAGCTTCACCCTGAGCTAGAATAGTCATGCTGACAACCTCGTTTTATCTTTGTTGCCCCGAGACTTTCCCTTCAGAAGGAATACCACGAATCCAGCAGCCAAGACCAGGATGGCCGCCCCTGTCACGCGGGTGATGCTGAGCACGTAGCGCCGGCCTTGAGGATCGTAGCTGTAGCAGAAGGCCAGAACCCTCGATACGGTCGGCCGGACTTGTCCTGCCGCCGCCTCCTGAATCGCCATCTGCACATCCGCCGGGAGAAAGCTGATCCCGTACAGATAGCGGCTCACCATACCCTCTGGTGAAAGAACTATGATCGCGCCCGGATGGACAAATCCGCTTCCTGCCTCGCGGAAAATGAAACCCACCGAATCGGTCACCATCTTTGTCGCTTGGGCGTTTCCGGTCAGAAAACGCCAGGCTTCCGGGGGAAACGACCGGTTCATCTGTTTCAGGTAATTGATCCGCTTTTGGAACGCTACTTCGGGCGTGTCGCTGGGATCAAAACTCACAGTAACGACCCGGAAATCCTTGCCGGGCTCGAGCCCGATCTGGTTGAGCGCATCCACGAGCCCGTTCAGCAGAGGAGAACAGATCCCGGTGCACGTAAAGTAATTGAGGGTGAGAATCGTGGGTTTGTCGATGAGCCTGCGCAAGGTGACGTCCTTCCCTTCCTCATCTTTGAGGACGGCCTCCAGGGCCACCTGGGCACCGAGCTTCTCATTGATCCCGGCCTCGCCCTGAGCGCTCCCCTGCCCCCGCACGGACGCGCCCGCACCCGAGAGTAGCACTGCGGCCAAAACCGCCATCGATAACGTGCAGTATCGATTCAGGGATGCGCTGGTCGATTGCATCATCTTCCTCCATTCGTGATCGTGATCTTGGTCGTGATCGACCTTTAGCGCTCATGTCTTGGGCTACGATCTTCTCACTCCAGGCCGAACAACCGATCACGATCACGATCACGACCACGATCACGATAGGCTCACCGTCCTGCCAACTTGAGGAGTTCGGCGTGCAGATCCTTCCACTCTGCGGCGCTCAGAGTCGCGGCACTTATGGAGAACCCATTTCCCGGGGCATCCTGCAAAACGCAGGCTGCGAGTTCCGTGGGTCCCTTGCGCCAGTCTTCAGATCCCGCCAAGGTTTGCGCCGCGCGGATCGGGTCGTGGATCACCTTGCGGAAAACCTCCGCCCCGGGACTGTGATTCTCCGGCGCAACCGCAAGCGGTGGGGGAGCGCTGAATTCTGCCTGCAACTTGGCCATGGCCATGCTCACGGGAATCTTATTTGGAATTTTCTCACCTGCTGCCGCGAGCGTTTTCGACAGAGCTTCTACAGCCTCCTGACTTCCCGCGCCATGGGGGAACGTGCCGAGGGACTGCACGTAGTGAGCCAGGGCCATGCGATCGCGCTTGGACAAATAATCGAATGAGTTCATGGCCGTGCCGCCGATTCCTTCGGTTAAAGTTTTGTAGATCGAGGGAAGATCGGCTCCATTCTTCCATCCCAGAGGAATAGTAAAGTCGCGCGGCCGGGGATTCAAGGTGGCCGCCGCCGGACCGTCGCCCTGCCCGGTTTCGCCGTGGCATGGCGCGCAATTCCGGCCAAAAAGATCTTTCCCCTTGGCAAGCAGCTCGGGAGAGGACACAAGCAGAGTCTTGGGATCAACCGGGGGAATAATCTTCCCTTTCTCAGGGGGAAACTCGGTCGGGTCAAGCCATCCTGGTTCTCCCACCACGGGATTTACAGGCATGGGAGCGGCCGGCTTGTTTGCATTGCGAAGCCCGGGCACGAGGATGCTGGCAAAAAGAGCCGCAATCGAGAGCGCCCCTACTACCACGATCAGGCTCGAAAAAAGCCGCTTGAGTTCCTCCGCGTTAACGTATTTTTCGATCATAGGCGGAACTCCAGGCCTTCCCGAAGGAACGGATCTCCTACAGGCATATCCGCCCCGCGGGTCATGGCACGCCGAATCCAGAGGAGGCCCGCGGAGATGAAAAAAACTCCGAACGACAGCTCTGGCCAGCTGAAGACCGGCCCCTTGCCAAGAACGGGAAAAACCATCCAATACAGGTCAAGGAAATGAGCCAGGAGCATGGACACAGCCACCCAGAAGAGCCGCTTCGGCTCGCTTTTCGCGCTGCGCGGGATGAGTACAAAGAAAGGCACCAAAAAGTGAAAAACCGCCAGCGCCAGAATGAGCGGGCCCCAAAGCCCCTGAAGACGCTCTTTGTACCAGAATACCTCTTCCGGAAGATTCGCATACCACATGAGCAAGTACTGGGCAAAACCGATGTAGGACCAGAACACGACGAACGCGAAGAGAAATCCGCCGAGATTGTAGATGTGGTCGGGCGTGACGCCGGGGAGCCTGCCGCGGGCGATAAGATAATTCACCGTGAGCGTGGTAGCCGCCAGCCCGGCCAGAAAAGTGCCGGCGAAAATATACACGCCGAAGACGTCGCTGTACCAGGCGGGCTCCAGGCTCGAGATCCAGTCGAAGGCCACGATCGTGATGGTGATCCCGAAGATGATCATGAAGACGGGCGCGAACCGCCGCGCGCGCACATTGAACCTTGGATCCTTTTCCCGGTCCTGCCGTATGGATCCGCTTACAAAAATCCTATAGGCTAGAATCCACAGACCGACGCAGGCCACCACACGCGCGGCAAAAAACGGCACATTGAGCCAGACCGCCTTGCCGGCAATCACCGGATCTTTCAGGCTCTCGGGCCTCGTCCACGGATAAAGAACGGGCAACGAAAGCAACGCCAGAAGCGCCGCAGGAGCCATCAGAAGCGCAAGCCCGGAGAGCCTCTCGGGGACGCGGCGCAGCGGCACGCTCCATTTGGCGCCCACCACATGCTCGAGTGCGACAATAAAGAGGCATCCCAGCCCGACCGTCAGGACAAACAGGAACCAGACAATCCAGTTGATCCAGAATCGCTCCCAGCCGGAGATCAGCCCGGTAGCCACGACGCCCGCGAGACCTACGGCCGCCGCCACTCCAAGGATTTTGCTATTGCCGCTCTCGTTCACTTCGGAGTCTCCTTCCGGACGTCTTCATCCTTGGCGTTGAGAGCCCTCTGCAGCACGCGCACATAGTGCACGACGGACCAGCGTTCGTCCTCGCTCAGGTCGGCCGCATAGGAAGGCATGGCGTTTTTGCCCGACATGATGACGAAATAGATCTTGCCGTCCGGGTAGTCGCGGAACTGCTGCGCCACGAGATTGGCCGGTTTCGCGCCATATGCGGATGTGAGCGTGGGCGCGCCATTCCCCAGAATTCCATGGCACACGGAGCAGTAGGTGTTGAACGCCTGCCGACCCTGCTTCAGGACACTATCCGTCCGCGGCAGCGGATTCGTCAAGGCGGCGGCATCATCCTGGCTCTTGATGGTAAAGGGGAGCTGGCCTCGAGCCACGGTTCCGGCAACAGGCATGCGCATCCCAAAGCCATCCTTGAAGAAACTGTCTTCACGCTGCGGATCGAGTCTCGGCTGATCGAGCATGTGCACCACAGGGATGGAGACAGGCAAAAACTTCACTCCCCAATAGGTGAGGTAGCCCGCCACGAGACAGGAAATGGTAATCCCGGCCACAACCCTCAACAGAAATGCCGGGGATACCGGCCCGAGCGGAGCAGGTTGCTCAATGACTTCAATCGATGCTGCCCCAGCACCCCTGAGCAGTGCAGAAACAGCATCGACATCCAATGCCTGTCCTTCAGACTCGACGGCAAGGGCAAACTTGTCTCTGGTGATGAGCGGCATCGACTTCGCACTCAGCATGGGGTGACGGAATAGCGGGAGCCGGTTCAGGAGGAAGAGCATGCCGATGCCCGAAGTGAAGCACGCAAACAGAACCGTCACTTCGAACATGATTGGGATGAAGGCTTCCCAGGAGAGAACCGGCTTGCCGGCCGTTACCAGGGGGTAGTCGATACCTTCGGTCCAAAGCTCGAAGGCAATGGCCGAGATCGCACCGATCAATCCCATGATAAAAACCATGCCGCCGACCGGGGATTTCCTCAGGCCAAGAGCTTCTTCCATACCGTGAATCGGGTACGGCGTGTAGGCCTCCAGGCGCCCGGACACCTTGGACTTCAGCGCCGGAATTGCATCCATCAGCGCCTGCGCGCTGTCGAAGATCCCGAGGACAGAGAAGGCTTGCTTATTCATGGGCGCCTCCTCCATGCCGCGGCCGCGCGCCGGGGAGCAAGGTCTTCATCTCTGTAGTAGCAATGACGGGGAGCACCCTGGCAAACAATAACACCAGCGTGAAGAAGAGCCCGAAGGAACCGAACAGGATTCCGAAATCCACCAGTGTCGGCTTGTAGATATGCCATGCCGACGGCAGATAGTCCTGGTGCAGCGAGCTTACGATGATCACGAAGCGCTCAAACCACATGCCAATCGTCACCGCGATGGCCACGAATATCATCACAAAATAGTTGCGGCGGAACCGGCGCACCCATAGCAATTGCGGGATAAGAATATTGCAGGTAATCGTCGTCCAGCCGGCCCACCAATACGTTCCGGCGACGTACTGCATGAAAGTGTGATGGATATATTTGTTCATGCTGTACCAGGCCGTAAAACCCTCCATCACGTACGAATAGCCCATCAGGCAGGCGCAGGTCAGGATGATCTTGTTCATCACATCCAGGTGATACAAGGTGATGAGGTTTTCGAGGCGCATCGTGACACGGACGAGCACGAGAACAAGCACGACCATGGCAAAACCGGCAAAGATCGCACCTGCCACAAAGTAAGGAGGGAAGATCGTCATGTGCCAGCCGGGAACCAAAGAAACCGCAAAGTCGAACGACACGACGCTGTGAACCGACAGCACCAGTCCCGTTGCCAGACCCGCGATGATCAGGTAAGCCCTTTCGAAATGTCTCCAGTGCGAAGCGGCGCCACGCCAGCCGACGCTGAGCATGGCGTAGAAAAACTTGCGGATCTTGCCCTTCGTCCGATCGCGCAACGAGGCGAAGTCGGGTACCAGTCCAAGGTACCAGAAGAGAAGAGAAACGCTGAAATAGGTGCTCACCGCGAACACGTCCCAAATCAGAGGAGATCGAAAGTTTGGCCAAATGCCGCGCTGGTTTGGATACGGGAAAAGCCAGAATGCAAGCCAGGGCCTGCCGACATGAATGAGGGGAAACAGCCCGGCGCACATGACCGCGAAGATCGTCATAGCCTCTGCAAATCTCGATATGGCGTTGCGCCACCTCGCCCGGAAAAGCAGCAGAATCGCGGAGATCAACGTGCCGGCATGCCCGATTCCCACCCAGAAGACGAAGTTGATGATGTCGAAGGCCCACGCCACGGGTATGTTGTTGCCCCAAACACCGATGCCGGTCGCGATGGTGTAACCGATAAGGGCCATACCCAGCGTCATGATCGAGGAGGTTATGGCGAAGGCAATGAACCAGGCCGGCGGCGGCTTATGATCCACATGGGCGAGCACCTGGTCGTCGAGGCCGCCGAAGCTCACTACGCCCTCGGTGACGGGAGGGGTTTCCAGGATCTCCGGCAAAGCCATGGTCTCGGTCTTCATGCCTTGCCCTTTCCGGTCACAGGATTCGAAATATCCGCCAGATACGTAACCGAAGGCTTAACGCCAAGTTCCACCAACATCTTATAACCCCGGTTCATGCGCGACATGCGGGCAACTCTGCTTTGGGGATTTTTCAGGTCGCCGAAAACGATGGCTTCCGCAGGACATGCCGCGGCACAAGCGGGTTGGATTTCTCCCTCCCTTATAGCGCGACCTTCGACCTTTGCCCTCAATTTCACGTCTTCAATGCGCTGAATACAGAACGTGCATTTTTCCATCACCCCGCGCGGCCGCACCGTCACCTCGGGATTGAAAACCAGCATCTCAGGCTCTTTTTTCGTCGAATTGTACTCGAAGAAATTAAAGCGGCGCACCTTGAAGGGGCAGTTGTTGGAACAATAACGCGTGCCCACGCAACGATTGTAAGTCATCTGATTGAGGCCGTCGGAACTATGGGTTGTGGCATTTACGGGACACACAATCTCGCAAGGCGCGTCATCGCAATGCTGACAGGGGATGGGCTGATGAATCACGGTCGGATCCTTGGGATCGCCTTCATAGTAGCGATCAATCCGTATCCAATGCATTTGCCTGCCTCGCTCGACGCGTTCCGGCCCGACGACGGGGATGTTGTTCTCCGATTGGCAGGCAATCAGACAGGCGCTGCAACCGGTGCAGGCCGACAGATCGATGGCCATACTCCACTTGTGTTCATTGAATTCCGGCGCAGGTATCAGCGACGAGGGTGCCTGCTCCGCGCCCTTGGCGCCTTCCCCTGAGACCCTGCCTGTATACTCCCCCAAAGTCCAGGAACGCGCAGGATCGCGCCCTTCCATGCGAAAATGCACTTGGGTCGTCGGCACCGCACGCCATCCGCCTGTGGCCGAGATGTTCACGCCTCTGCGCAATTGCGGGGAAGTAGAGGACCCATCCATAAGCAAATAAGCATTGGCGCCGACGCCCGTCGCCACATTTCCCGTGCGTCGACCGTACCCGAGAGCAAGACTCGCAACTCCTGCCGCCTGGCCTGGCTGGATAACTACTGGAACTTCCACGTTCTCCCCGCCGGCCGCAACTTTGATCAGGTCCCCGTCCTTGAGGCCGAGCCGGGCGGCATCGGAAACGGAAATGAGAAGGGGATTCCCCCATGTTCCTTTGGTTACCGGATTCGGAAGCTCGTTGAGCCAGCCGTTGTTGGCGTATCGACCGTCGTAAATCCCGGCGTCCGGCAGTAGAGCGAGCTCCAGATCCCCTGCAGCAGCCTTGCCGGCGGCAGCCGCACTCAGGGCTTCCAAAATGGCGGCTGCGCGCGGGAAACGCGGCGCGCGCGGCTTAGCCTCGTGCCTCAGCACCCCGTCATGCAAGGCGGCATTCCAGAAACTCTCGAAGGCTACCGTGCTGCCAACCGGAAAGACCTCCTTCTGCCAGCGCGCCCTCAGGTACTCCAGGTAGCTTGGCTGCGTGTCCAGCCCCAAAGCACGGAGCCAGGAAAGGAGCATATCCTCCCCTTGCCTCGTGTTATGGATTGCCCCGATGGTCGGCTGGCGCAGACTCAGAAGATCGGCAGCCGGCTCGAAGTCACCCCAGGACTCGAGCCAGTGGTGCTCGGGAAGTCTCCAGCGGCAGTCGAGCGCCGTTTCGTCTTCGTAAAGTCCAATGCGGATCTTCATGGGGATTTTGGCTACAGCACTTTTCCAGAGTGAGGCCTGCGGACAGGAATAGGCAGGATTGGTGCCCCAGAAAATGGCGGCGGCAAATGCCCCCTGTGCGGCTTCTTGGAGCAGATCCTGCAATCCGGTGCAAGCAAGGAGCTCCGGGGCGGCAGGAGCAAAAGCCGCATCCTGCGTGTAGCCCTCTGCGCCCAGCATCGCATTCACCAGGTGGCTGGCCACGTGGGCCTCCAGAGGCAGAGCGGGACCTGCAATCACGAGCGCCGATTTCCCCGCGCGCTTCAAATCCTCGGCCAGGGCCCTGAGAACGTGCGGCTCGATGCCAAGATCCCTGGCCTGCGAATCCAGGTCGAAGCCCTTCAGACTCTCGGCCTTCAAATCGTTGGGCAGAGGGACACCGTACAATTCGTTCAGGAAGCGCGCCAGAGCAAAAATCAAAGCGGCAATTTTCGAGGGCCGGACCTGCAGACGCTGGTCGGCATTGGCACCCGTGAGTGTCATACAGCCTTCCACGGCCCACAAGCGGTTCATCGGATCCGTCGGCTTGGAAATGCTGCGCCGCAACGCGAACTCCTGGATATGAGCGGGCGCGTTCTCCCCAGCGCCGAGAAAATCCGCCTGAAGCGAGAGGATGACATCCGCACGATCGAGACGGAGCCGCGGTAGTACGAACTCGCCGTAAAGCGATCGCGCTGCGAGCATCTCCGGCTGAGACACGGCAGGTTCCCAGACGGCGTGACGCAGCAGCGGAAGAGCCCGCTTCATGCTCTCGATCAGCGCCTTTTGTGTCGGAGAGACAACCGCCCCTGTCAGCAGCAGCACCGGTTTCCCTGCGTCCCGGGCGGACTTGAGCGCCTGGGTTATTTCCTGGTCCGCCGTCTCCCAGGTTGCAGGAGCCCCATCCAGGGAAGGATTCCGGAGCCGATCGGGATCATAGAGACCCAGTACATCCGCTATGGCTCTCAGGCTGGTCTTCCCATGGGAAATGGTATCCTCTGCGTTCCCCTCTACGTGAATGGGTCGCCCTTCGCGTGTTTTGACAAGCACGCCATGCGTGAAGAGCCCTTCCTGAAACGTACTGGCGTAGTAAGTGGCCACGCCTGGGATGATTTCTTGCGGTCTTTTCGTGTATGGGACGATCTTGCCTCGGTCGATCCGGCTGCAGGAAGAAGCACCCAGCGCAAGGGCAGCGGAGGCGGAGAGAAGGCTGAAGAATCTGCGCCGTGAGATACCGTCCGCCGGCAAATCCAATGGCAGGTCTGCCCGGAGCGGAGATTCATCACCGGAAACAGACGGCGAGCCGTAAAGCTCGCCGAGGGACCGATAGTACTGGCGTCGCCCGTCCTGTAGTTTGTGGTCCTTTGGATCGCTGCTCACTATACTTCGTCCTCTTGCTGGTCAATCATCGATGGCATGCGTTGCAGTTTTCGGGTCCTCTTTTGATTTTCGTATCCGCAGGCAGCGCATCCTGTGGATCCCGATGGCACCCCAAACAATTGCCCATGCGCATGGACATGTTTTGAAATACGACCTCCATGTCCTGCACTTCACCATGGCAGGTCTGGCAAAGAATGCCGGCACTCACGTGAGGCCGGTGGTCGAAGAACACGTAATCCGGCATTTTGTGGATTCTCACCCATTTCATGGGTTCGCCTGAGGAATAGACGGCCGCAAGCTTCTTGATGTAGGGGCTGTCGATCTTCGTCACCTTATGACAGTTCATGCATTTTTCGACGGGCGGGATACCGGCTACACGCGATTTAGGCGCACCCGAGTGACAATACAGGCAGGGGATTTTCAGAACGCCAGCATGGAGTCTGTGGGAATACGGAATGGGCTGTTCGGGCTCATAGCCGCGCACATAGCGATCAGGCTGCGTGTACCAACCGACACCCAACACCGTGATCAGCACTGCCGTGACGCCTAGAGGCAGAATAAACCGCGAATAGTTCAGCAAATCACGGCCTGACTGCTGCCAGCGGCTGAAGTTGAACCGTGTCCAGCGTAATCCCACGCCGCTTCCCCCCGCATCATGAATGCTAGGAGCCCGTCCGAGAATTAGGAGGGGCCGCGTTCCGAGCGCCGCGGGGGCAGATGCAAGGCGGCGCGACGCAGGCGATGTCTCTGTACATCGTCGAGGAGCGCCAACGCCGCAGATG
>JBGQNR010000037.1:0-36244 GCA_041501225.1 Acidobacteriota bacterium | reverse complement strand
TTTCGAGTTGACCCTCGCGGGGAGAAGATTGGGATTTTTCTGATGATATCATTGGGCTGCCTCCAGGCGCTTTCTGCGCCGACAGCCGGACGATATCAAAAACCTTCACATCGAGTCATGCAGGCTTGCGGAAAGGACACATTAATTCAACAATCGCCATTCCTGACACGATATTTTCCACCTCATTTCCCTCGCGTAGGTTTATGATCCTGATTGATTCAGCGGAATACGACAAGACCGCCTGCTACTGGGAGAATCAGCAAACGAACTGTTGGGCTGACGGCCTCTTACAGCGTATTTCGGCAACCCTGTGCCAATGGCCCATATTCTCAGCGTGTGAGACCAGAACACCACCGTTACTCTCATACGCCTATCGAATATCATATTTTTTATCAACGAATGACGCAACGCTAGCATTGACTAATACTAAAGCTGAAATCGCGCCGAGGAGATAACTATGCGCTACATGATTGGTTTTTTCTTTCTTGCTCTCCAGCTGCTAACCTATAAAAGCAGCGCATTTGCACAGACTCCGAAACCCGTCTTCATATCTCCTAACGCCCAAACCGGACTCGTATCAAACATCGTGTTTAGTACCCAAAAATTTTTGCAGTTCAACGGAATGGTAGATTATGTGTTCGATTTTAATGGGGCGTATATCTCAGAACTGTCAACAATTAGCATCACTGCTGACATACCCTGGTGCACCAATTGTGAAGGCCACCTCTTTACTTGGACAAATCTTACCGGGTATGGCAGCTTTGCCTCAAACGCTGGCCCGTTTCCTGTTTCTGTAACGGTTGACAAAACGAAAATCACGCTGTCAGGTGGTAATTATTTTCCATATCCCTATCTACGTTCAGTCTCCATATCGGGGGTCAGGTGCAATGTGGTTCCACTCACGCACGGGATAAATCCCGGGAGTCCCCTAACAGTAAGCCTATATTTCGCAGGCTCCACGAAGAGCAAACTAGCCGATATCACTATTGCAACATTTGCAGATCCGATTGATTCTCAGCTCAAGGCTGAACCCGCATATACCTGGTCCAACGGCTTTTGGAATGCTTCAGCCACGATCCGGATTTTGGAGGCCGGGTCGTTCAGCGATGCGTTTGAGACGCAGTCAATCGGATCTTCGAATGATGCAACACAGGTGATCCTTACGCTGTGGGGCATGCCCAAGAGCACTCGTTTGAAGAAAGCAATCGTTGCAAATACGACGAGTGTGTCGGTGGCTGCCGCCGTCTCACCAAAAGTGATTTTCCCTTTGTCAGGATCGCCAGTCAGGGTTCCGATTAATATCTTCGGCCAGAGCGCCGAGAAGTTGGAGAATATAGACATAACTCTGACGTTTGAAATTGTTGGGGTAGCTGAGAAAATTCCGAGTGGGTCAGTCACTTCCACCGTTACACTGGGCCCGCAAGCTCCCGATGACTCGAACGTGCCCATACCTTTCGACTCAGTTCCGGGGGCCGGTATTGGCGGCAATCGCTACCTTGACAATCAGGTATCTTCCGTGAGCGTTTTAAACGTCATTGATTGGCCCATGGATTCCGTAAATATTTCTCTAAGCGCGGGCGGTGCGGCAACCTTCGACACAACCGGTGAGAGCCAAGCGAGCCAGGTCGGTTATGCCGCGGTCGCGCGCGTTACCGGCGCTGATCCATACGGGACAGCAGTTGTCAGCTTCAGGCAGAATGGAGTGACTGTCACCGAAGTGGGTGTTCCGGCAACCTCTCCAACAACTCGCGCTTGGATCTTCATCGACTATCGCTCTAATGTGAATGCGATACCGGCGCGCAGCGGCGCTGGCACGGTCGACGTCAACACGGGGATCGCCATCGAAAACAACGGATCGGCCACGGCCAATGTGACCTACACCTTGCGCGATCTCAACGGCGATATTCTCACCACGGGCCACGGAACTATACTGGGGGGTTACCACTTCGCCAAATTCATCAACCAACTCAAAGAGATTGCTTCCGATTTCAACCTGCCTTCGAACTTCCAGAATGCTACACAATTCGGATCTCTTGAAATTGCTAGCGATCAGCCCATATCGGTCCTGGCATTGCGAGCTACAACCAACCAAAGAGACGAATTTCTCATTACAACCTTACCCATAGCGGATCTCAACCAAGAGCCCTCCTATGATCCCACATATTTCCCTCAACTTGCCGACGGGGGCGGTTTTGCGACTTCATTGCTTCTACTCAACACTTCCGGTCGAACCGAGAGCGGAACAATGCAGATTTTCGACAACAACGGTGCACCCCTGGTCGTAAATCAGGCCGGAGGTAAGGCGGACTCGTCCTTCATCTATTCGATTCCACCAGGCGGCGGATTCCGCTTCCAGACCGATGGCTACCCGGCAGGTACTAGAGTCGGTTGGGTAAGAATGACTCCTGATTTATTTAGCCCGATGCCTGTCGGCTCAGGGGTCTTCACTTACAACCCGGGGAGCATATTGATTTCGGAATCGGGTGTACCTGCCACTATTCCCACAAATCATGCGAGAGTCTATGTGGATCTTTCAGGGAGCCACAATACAGGTTTGGCAATTGCAAATGTTGCGAATACAGCCGCCGATATTAAGATCAGCGCATATCAAACTGATGGCGTCACAAATGCCGGAACCAACCAGGGTTCGCTTCAATTGCCTATTGGAGGTCATGATGCGAAGTTTGCTGATCAGTTCATCTCGGGTTTGCCCGCCGGGTTCAAAGGGATCCTGGACATCAGCTCAGGGACTCTTTTTGCAGCGCTTACGGTGCGTTCGCTAGTTAATGAGCGCAACGATTTCCTGATGACCTGTTTCCCTGTTGCATCGACAGTTCTGCCCGCCCCATGGCCGCTCGTTTTCCCTCAGATTGCAGATGGGGGTGGGTGGGTCACAGAGTTTATTCTGTTCAGTGCCGGGCGGGCATCAACCGTTATGCTTAGCTTCTATGGAGAAGACGGTACTCCACTTGCTTCGATCAAGTAAAAGGTGCCATCCTAGAGGTCTTTTGACGGGTCTAAATATAATCAAAGAACGTAACATCCAATTTCATCCAGAAGTCCCACTTCAGGCTGTAGAGTATCGAGGTACGAGAAATGATGGGACGCTGACAAGGTTTGTCGGCAAATCTGGTGAGACCGTGATGTACCAGAATGTTCCCCCTAAAAGTCGCCGGGTTTGATGACAAGATCATTGACACCCTTTGCTGGGCCGAAAAGCGGCAACCAGAAATATCTGGATTTCATTTTGCGTAATGGTGCTTGTTCAAGTTTTAGGCGTGGTTTGCAGGACCACCAGTGGTAGGTTCCGGCCGTAATACGGCGTAACCGGAAGCTACAGCCCTCGCTGTACCAAAGTGTGTTCGAGAAAACGTCCCTACGATGCCACCCCGCGCAGGTGAGGGCCGTGCCGTGTTTGTCGGCTTGTGCAGTCGCTGCGGTTTGGGGCTTTGATGTCGGTTGGGATCGGCGGCCCCCGCCGCTTTAGTTGGTGGTAGACGTTTTCCCCGGGTTTCGTGTTCTTGAATTTACCCCGGTCTCTTGCTTCTACTATGCCAATGACAGTCCGAACGCCTGACATGAATAGTCGATCCAGGGAGGAGCCGATTTCAAGAAGTGTTTTGTTCCACTTTTTGATCACGCAACCCTGCGGGCATTGCGCGCTGGTTTCAGCGCTAGCCGCACGCTCACACCCAGGCGCGCCAGCATGTCGATCAGGGTGTCCGTGCTGAACAAGTCGATCCTGCCGCGAAGAAGGTCGCTTACTCGAGGCTGAGTTATGCTCAGCATCTTCGCCACGTCAGCCTGTCTGTATCCACGGGCCGCAACCCGTTTTTGAACCTGAATCATAAGATCCGCACGGATCTTGAGGTGCTCCGATTCTTCCAGATCGAATCCGAGGTCACGGAAAACATTGCGGTTGGATCGAGTAATCCTGATATTCATGATATGCCTGCTTTCATCGGGGGGTGTTCGCTCGTCTTCTTGCCAGAAGCGCTGAGAGACGCTCCCTGGCTAGGTCCAAATCATGTCGGGACACTTTTTGAGTCCGTTTTTCGAATGCATGCAAGACATAGATTCCTTAGGCAAATTTCGCAACGTAAACGATTCTGTGCTCAAGCTCCGTGTGTATCCGAATTTCTCGAACGCCCTGGCCGACAATAGAGAGCGGTTTCCAGTCGTTTGGATCAAGCCCCAGCTGAATTCGACGCAACTGAAATCCTGCTAGCCGGCGCGCATCCGGCGGAAAAGCCCTGAGGTCATCGAGGGAGGATCCGAGCCAGCACAAGCGCTTTTGAAGCATAAATCAATATACAAGTATTTGTATAATCTATCAAGCCCTGGCTAGAGGGACCGAGGACGATAACGATTTTATGAGGCGATATCGGGTTGATTTGTCACCCGCAAAATGGCGCTTGAAATCAAATCTCGAGCCTGAAATCTGGTTCCGCACCCACAATCGACGATGCGCGCAGAAGCATGTTTACAGATCAAGATCCACACCTCGACGTTGGATGCTGCCGGCACGGGAGGTGAACCCGCATGGGAAGATCCAGCTGCAATCAGAGCTGTACAAAATCTGTCTTTCTAATGCTAAATCTCCCACGTCTGCGAGTTATAATCCAAAAGGGAGCCGTCAGAATCTCGACCCATTGAAGCCTGGGAAGTTGATATGATCGACGAAAAGACCATCCTGGAGTTGCGAGACAGCATCGCTTTGGAGTTTCGGCCGCAACGCATCATCATGTTCGGTTCTTGCGCCGACGGCACCCAGGCTGAGCATTCCGACCTCGATCTCTTGATCATCATGCGGTATGTCGGCTCCGGCCTAAGAAAGGCCGTTGAAATTTTGAATCGTGTCAATCCGCGGGTCCCCGTCGATCTGGTAGTGAAAACGCCGGAAGAGTTCCAACAGAGAATTCGCGAAAACGATTTTTTCCTTGCCGACATCCTTCGCCGCGGCCGAGTGCTCTATGAAGCCCCTAACCAGTGAATGGGTCGAAAAAGCTGAGGGGGATTTCTCAACGGCGAACCGGGAAATCCGGGTACGGAAAGCACCGAATTTTGACGCCGTCTGTTTTCATGCTCAGCAATGTGCGGAAAAGTACCTAAAGGCACTCCTGCAGGAGGCTGATCTGCCTTTCGGCAAGACCCATCACCTGATCTCCCTGTTGGATCTTCTACTCTCAAGCTACCCTCCGTGGGAAATCCTCCGGCCCCAACTGCAAAACCTGAACGCATATTCCGTCTCGATTCGCTATCCGGGAGAATCTGCAGACAAGGCTGTCGCCCGCGATGCCTTGAAACTGGCGAACATAATACGTGGCGAAGCACGAAAGGCCCTCGGTCTCCAGC
Organism: Acidobacteriota bacterium; assembly: GCA_041501225.1. Taxonomy (GTDB): domain Bacteria; phylum Acidobacteriota; class UBA6911; order UBA6911; family UBA6911; genus JAFNAG01. The sequence continues at coordinate 30,889 of JBGQNR010000037.1, read as the reverse complement.
CTTGAAGGATGTCTAAAAACCGGGACGCAGGGGCCACAACCCAATCTTCTTTCACTGTGCCCAAACTGTGCCCAAACTGAATCCGAAAGCAGCTCAAAGCATCCAAAGGCAAAATCCGTTAGTTGCTGATTCCATTGGGTTTGATTGGGTAGCCTTGGGCGGGCTGCGGGGCCGGATTGCATTCATAACCCCAAGGTCGATGGTTCGATTCCACCCGTCGCTACCAATTCCTTCTCACCAACAAATCACAAGCAATCAGCGGCTTACAGCTATAATTAGATCAAGAATCCGAGTGTATTAAGTCTCTCAAATCCCCTTCCAAAAGGCAATGTGCAACGGTTGTGCAACGGTCTTGCGAAAAATCGGCTCATTTTGAACGTTCCATCTCCTCGTCGGCGATTTCGAGCTGGGCGACCGCTTCACGCTTCTTCGGGAGCTGAGCCACATACGCCTGGGTTTTCTGAACAGCGTCTTCGAGATCGTGGTCGTCGGTGATGTTGTACCGCTCGAACACCGACTCGGTCTTGTGTCCCGAAAGCAGCATGGCAATCTTGCGGGGCACCCCGGCACGGATCATGTTCCGGACCGCAGTTCGACGGAAATCGTGGAATAGGGCGTCCGGCTTGCCATCCGCATCGCAAGCCGCCTTCCAGGTTTTCCGGAACTCGGCCACCGGAACTCCGCCCTTTGGCACTCCCCGGCCCTCCTTGCGGAAGAAGACCAGCGGAGAAAGAACCATTTCACCGTTTCTCCCCTGGTACCGCCGCGCCTTCCATCTGCGCTGTATGATCTCCCACAGATCTCCCATCAAGGGGACCGTTCGTTGCTCCCCGTTCTTCGAATACTGACCTCGAAGACGGAGCTGCCGGTTCTCCATGTTCAACTCGTTCCAGCGGAGTGACGAGATCTCACCCTTGCGCCAGCCGGTAAGGTAGCCCCAGCTGCGAAGTTTTTCAGATCTTCCGGCAAATGAGCCGCAATGGCCTCGAACTCGGCCCGCTCGTAGAATCCCTCTCGAACACGTTCATCGAGCTTCGGGATCGACGGTCCTTGGCCGATCTCTTTTGCTTTGAGATTGTATGCTTGTCCGAGATACTGCAGCTCACGGTTGACCGTAGCATTCGAGACTGGGTGCGTCCGACCAATTCGCACGAAGGCCTGTGCCATTGGAGTTTTCGGCTTCTTACCCGGCCCTTTAAGGCGCACAAGCATGTAGTCGCGGATTATATCGTCGGTCACGCAGACCGCCGGCATCCGTCCGAGAGCAGCCCGAATCGGCTTCAATTTCGATGCCGCCTGGGATGAAAGCTTCTCTCGAACTTCCAGGTCCTTCGTCAATGAGTCGAGAATCTCGTTGATTGTAAGCTTCCCCGATTGCGCGCCGATGAACTTCTTCGCACCAATGAGGTCTGCGCCGACCTCGCGCATCCGCTGCCTCAGCTTCTGACGCGCCTTGCTGTGGTCAGTCTCCTTAGTGCTCTCATGCTTCTGCTCGCCGCGCAGCCAGTACGACATGTACCAATAGGGGCTGGTTGGCTTTCTGAACAATGTCCCGTCACCGTACATAGTGCTGTCCTCCCGCTCTTCACGGAGGATTGTGGGGCGTCTCTGGACGCGGTTCAAACGAAGCGCATTCCCGCGCGAATTGCCGCATCAATCCCCCGCTCGCTGAACCGCAGGTTTCGGCCCACTCGGACTGTAAATGGCAGGTGCTTCGCCCTTTTGTACAGCCAGTCCTGGGAGCATTTCAGTCTCGCCGCGGCTTCCTTCCCCTTTCTCTATTGTTGCCAAGGTGAGGCCATAGTCGTACCAGATATTGGGATTTTCGGGCTCAGCCTTCGTCGCCTTCTGCAGACAATCCCGTGCTTCCTCCAGTCGGTCACACATCATGTGAGAATAGCCGGCGCCATGGAGTGGTCGGCATCTTCGGGAGACAGCATGAGAGCGACAGAATAGAGGAAGCACGACCGATCATGCTCACCCGCGCCTGACAAAAATCTCGCCAGATTGCATAGAATGATCACCGCGGTTCCGACCGCCGGCTGCAGGGTGGCAAATGCATCCACGCAATGCCCCATCTTCTCCAGGCAATATCCGAGGTCCATCAGCGCTGAGAGTCCGATCGTGGACATGGGATCTTCCAGCTCCGGACCGATGTCCGCGAGGTGCTTAAAATGAGTAGCGGCCTCAGGGAATTTGTCATTGTTCTCAAGCGCAATTCCCAGGTAATAGCGGTAATTGGCGGAATCCGGAGCCCTGCGGAACGCTTCCTGGAGCGCCGCCTCGGCCGGCTTGTTTTGGCCGATATCCAATAGCAGCTTGCCGTAGTCGAACCAGTGGGCAGCCTCATCGGGATGTGCCCGCACGGCCTTTGCATGGCGTCGTAAAACTGACCGGAGCTTCTTATCCTGCGTCATTGCGGCAACGCTCGAAAAGCACTCATGGAACGGCTTTGATCCGTTGCCTCCCCTACCGTTCGCCGGCAGTTGTTTATTGTGTTTTGGGGATTCCTGCAATGCATTTCCATTCTTAGTCTTTTTTCGCATACCCACCTCCGCCTGAGCGAGATTGCCTGCTGTTCAAACGACCGGCAGCCCGGTTACCTCCTTTGCTGGGCGGGAAGAACAGCAGGGAAAGTCAGAATCAAAAAGACGAAACGATAATAAGGAAGGGGTGTGACATCCGGGGTCATTTCACACCCGGATCCATCGATTTTCGCAATGCCTAAGGTGATTCCAAAGCAGGCAATCGATACTGAACAGATCGATTGTCATTGAAAAACCCATTTATTTAGAGTAATTTAGCGGAGTACCTCCATGCTTCCCCCAACTGGAAGGACGGCGTCCTTGGTATCCGTCCTCACGTTCGCGCATTAGATTGGATAACGCTCATGCCCCGCAACGACCAAGTGACCCGCCAGTGGTTTCTGTTGCAGGCTCTCGAGAAACCCGGTGGGGCGACGATAGAAGAACTCGCGCGATCCCTGCCGGCAGACTACGCGTGCCACGTCCGCACAGTCCGGCGCGACCTTCAGGGCCTGGAGGCACGATTCCCGATCTACACCGACCGCGTCGATGGCCAGGTCCGCTGGAAACTCATCGCCGGATTCAACCGCGTGCCTGCGATCCAGTTTTCCGCTACGGAATTGATGGCACTCATTTTCACCCGAGACCTCGCGCGACCGCTGGAGGGGACGCCGATCAAGGAATCCATCGATTCCGCACTGGTCAAAGCAGCAAGCGCATTGCCCGCCGGGGCGGAGGAGTTCGTGCATGGCCTGCAAGGGTGGTTTTCCGCCGGCATCGGCCCGCACAAGATCTACAGGGAACACCGCGACAAAATCGACCAGCTTGCCCGTGCGATCACAAAGCATCGTACCGTGGAGATGCGCTACTACACCGCATCGCGCGACAAGACCACGCGCCGCAAGGTAGATCCGTACCACATCTGGTACGCAGCCGGCGCCCTTTACCTGATCGGCTACTGTCACCTCCGCAGCAACGTGCGCATGTTCGCCATCGACCGCATCGTGACCTTGACGGTCACGACACTCCCTTGCCAGATGCCCCTGGGCTTCAACGTGGAAGAATACGTTAAGAATGCCCTGACCGTAATGATCGGAGGCCCCCAGATCGAAGTGGAACTGCGCTTCGACCGGAAGACATCGGCATGGGCCAAAAACCGCATCTGGCACCCCAGCCAGAAGGCCACGGTAGACCAAGATGGGTGCCTGACCCTGACCATCCAGATCGCCGACACCCCCGAACTGGTAGGCTGGATTCTGAGCTTCGGCCCCGGCGTCCGCGTTTTGAGACCGGCGACACTCCGCCAGCAGGTCAAAGCAACAGCTATGGAGATTGCCACAAAAGAATGACCCCGGATGTCACGCGTGGCTGTTAGGTTGGTTTCGGTGTTATGGAGGAATCTTACCTGTATGCCAATGTCTGATCGAAATCCGGACGCATTACTCCTATCCTAAAATGAACGATGAGCAGGAGACCATCAATGAAGGACCCTGAAATCGGAATTCTCACCAAACTCGCTCATGAGAGCGGATACGGCATCTTGGGTCAATGCACTTTGCCCGGCCAGCAAGCCCAACACGAGCCTGTTCCTGCTGAAATCGATTCACGGATAAGAGACCTGCTTAATAGCAAATACCCCCGGGGGCTCTACAGATATCAAAGCCGGGCCATTAGCGCAGCCCTGTCAGGCCGCGATGTTTGTCTGGCAACCTCCACGGCGTCAGGAAAGAGCCTCGTTTTTATGACGGTCGCCCTTGAGATTTTGTTACGCGATCCGATGGCAAAGATGTTGGCATTCTATCCAGTCCGCGCACTCATCCAGGATCAGATGGACAAATGGCACTCGATTCTGGATCCCATGAGCATCCAATTGGGGTACATCGATGGCGGCGTGCCAGTCGAGCAACGCCTCCGAATTCTCGCACGCTCCCGCGTAGTCCTAATGACCCCCGATGTTGCACATGCGTGGCTCATGAGCAAAGTAAGTCATCGTTACGTCGACCTCTTCCTGCGTAGGGTACGATTGTTGGTGCTTGACGAGGCCCATGTTTACGACGGCGTTTTCGGCACGAACATGGCATATTTTCTGCGCCGCTTACGCGCGTTTGCTGGCAACCACCAAATAATCTGCAGCACTGCAACCGTTGGTGAGCCTTCTAATTTCATGGAGAAGCTGGTCGGCCGCTCCATGCGTATTTTCGACATCGATGAAGACACAAGTGCGCGGCCGCAGAAATCGGTCCTGCTTTGCAGGAGTGAAAGAGGCGACTCTTTTGAAAACGCCGTTGAATTGCTGAAAAGGCTCGCCGATCTCGACGGCTCCAGGTTTCTCGCCTTTGGCGATTCTCGCAAGATGGTCGAACGCATCGTCGCCGCAACATTGCGGCAGAAAAAATCGGCTTCAGACGAGCCCGAACCTGATGGAGAGACAGAGGGGGGCGATGACGAGGAGATCCGTTGGGGACCCTCTCTGCCCGATCTTCCAAAGATTTTGCCATATCGTGCCGGCTACGAGGCTGAGGACAGGAGGGAGATTCAAAATGCGCTTGCCCAGGGTGGATTGGCCGGCGTCGTGTCCACCAGCGCCCTGGAACTCGGTCTGGATATTGGCGAAATCAAAATAGTTGTGCTCCTAAACACGCCACCTACTATCAAGGCGTTCCACCAGCGCCTGGGAAGAGCGGGAAGGCGCAGTCCAGCCGTCTGCCTTGCCCTGGATGACCAGGAGAACATCCAATCTTTGGAGGAGCACCTCGCGCGCAAAATGGAGCCCAGCTGGCTCTACTTAGAAAACCGCTATATTCAGTATGCAAATGCCCTTTGCGCGGCCCAGGAATTGTCCTCGGCAGGTCGAGGTGTTGTTCCCCAAGAGGTTTTTGCCAATCTGCCCGAAGGATTTATTAAATTTCTGGAGAACGAATTGAATCCTGCGGACGTCGTCCCTTCCGACCTATATCCGCTTAAGCAAAGAGCCGCCTCAGGAAATCCCCATCTCGAGTTTCCTATCCGCAGCCAAATGGAGCAGGATTTTAGAGTTTCGACTTTCCAGGGGACTCCGCTCGGGAGCCTGTCGTTTTCGCAGGTGCTCCGCGAGGCCTATCCTGGAGCAATTTACTACTACATGGCGCGCGCACATCGGGTTCGCAGATTCAGCTATCGGAATGGCGAGATCAAGGTCATGCGCGAAAAACAATGGACTACCCGGCCATTTGCGCTGTCAATGGTATTTCCCAGATTCCGTGGAGGGATATTGTATCTTGCAAAGTCGGATCTTGGATTCCTGGCGGAAACAGAAGTTCAGGTCAGCGAGCGCGTTACTGGCTTTGAAGAGTCACGGGGACCCAATCGCACAACCCACGAGTATGGTCCTGACTCTGAGTTCTATTCGTCGCCAATTAATCGTTTCTTTCTGACCACCGGCGTCTGCTGGTATTTCCCCGAACGGGCGCACGTCTCTGAAATCTTGGCAGCGGCACTATGCCAGGCGTTCTGCCACCTTTGCAGCGTGCAGGACCGAGACCTTGGCATTGGCATGTTTCACTCCCGTATGAGCCCTCTTGGACAATCCGCTTGCCAGGGAATGTCCATTTACGACTCCACAAACGGGAGTTTGCGCTTGACTCAGAGACTTGCCGAGAGGTTTGCCGAAGTGATCGACATCGCAGCCGACATGCAGCTGAAATCGGGAAATACAGATGTAGTGCGAGATTTGATAGCTCTGAAGCAGCCCGTCTTGGACTTGACGCCATCCGGCACGATGTCCGAATCTGGGCTGCCCGAAGCTGGGGAGGATTCGATAATTACGATAGCGCCAGGTCAGCGTGCGATGTATCGGCACGATGACGGCTTCCAGGAGGTTGAGGTTATCGGTCACCGATACACCCCTCGCGGCTTGATGCTGCAGCTGCTATCTGCCAAACAGGGAACTAACTGGATGGTGGCGTCACAGTGCATCGAACCGATCCACGGCATCACAAAAATGATCCGCCTCAACCTGGTCACTGGCGATGCGGAATTACTGGAGCAGGAGTCTTAATCATGATGCTCCGTGAAAAAGCTCAGTTTGGGCAGACTCGCCCCGAAGAACAATGCGCATTCGAGAGCAAATTCCGAAATCTAATAGTTTTGACTGAGACAGGCATGAAACCGAAGATCGCGCCATGAATTCACATCCACACTATCTTGGACACAGGCAACGCTTGCGCGAGAGATTCATTAAGAATGGTTTGGCAGGCTTTGCTGATTACGAGGTGGTTGAACTGCTATTATGCCTCGCGATCCCGCGTGGGGACGTTAAACCAACCGCCAAGGCTTTGATTGCTCGATTTGGAAACCTCAAAGGCATCATGGATGCGCCCCTCGAGGAGTTACAAGGAATAAAGGGCATTGGCACGGTATCTCCGGTCGCATTGAGGATCATCCGTGAAGCAGCCAATTTATATTTCCAGCAATCCGCGGAACAGCGCGATTCACTCGCTGAACCCGAGGATCTGTTTCGGTTCTGGCGCACGAGGATGGGCGCTCTCGCAAACGAGGTCTTCCAGGTTGGCTACCTGGACTCCGGTTACCGCCTTGTTCGGGACGGCGTCGAGACGCTGGAGGAGGGCACTGCCGATCGCGCCACTGTCTATCCCCGGCGAGTCATGGAGGCAGCGCTCCGTCGAGGAGCCGCCGTGCTCGTCTTTGCTCATAACCATCCCAACGGAAATGTTCAGCCAACGGAACAGGACAAGGTGCTTACGCGAGCCCTGGTCCTGGCCGCTACAACGATACAGATCAAGGTGCTCGATCATCTGATCGTGTCCACGGATCAGGTCTTCAGTTTCCGGCGCGAGGGGCTGCTGTGACCATTGCGCCTTCTCTCCTGAGAGAGTACCCCGACCTGAACGATTCCCAGCGCGCCATCATCGCTCACAGCGAAGGGCCGCTGCTTGTGATCGCCGGGCCTGGTTCCGGCAAAACCATGAGCCTGGTATTGCGTGCCATCAATCTTCTCTTACTGGAAATGGCGACGCCTCGCGAGATTCTGATCTGCACCTTCACAGAAAAAGCCGCGTTCGAACTTCGTGATCGAATCTCGGCTGCTGCGCGTAAAGTCGGATACAAGGGCGATCTATCCGAGCTGAGGGCTACTACAATCCACGGAATGTGCAATCGACTCATCAGCATCCACCGGCATAGGACGCCTCTCGGAAGCAACTACGAAACGCTCGATGAACTTACCCAGCTCCTGTTCGTTTTTGACCATTTCGATCAGATCGTCCGAGATCCCACTGAGAACGGGTACCTGGGCAAATGGACCACAAAATGGACGGCAATTGAAGGCGTGCGAGGCTACTTCGACAAGATAACCGAGGAATTGGTTGACCCGGCTGCCTTGCTTGATGATCCGAGGCCTTTTGTCCGCAACCTGGGTAAATCCTACAACGCGTATCGGCAGGCATTGTTTGATAACAATAGACTCGACTTCGCCCATCAGCAGAAGATCGTGTATGACCTACTGCTCGAACCCGAGGTTTTTCAAGTCATTACCCGCGACATCAAATACGTGATGGTGGATGAGTACCAGGACACCAATTATATTCAGGAACAGCTCCTTCTGAAAATGACGGAGTCCACGCGCAACCTGTGCGTGGTTGGCGACGAAGACCAAAGCCTTTACCGGTTTCGAGGAGCCACAGTCCGCAATATCCTCGAATTCACAGCCCGAGTTCCAAATACGCAGGTAATCAAGCTGACAACAAATTATCGATCGCACCGGAGAATTGTGGAAGCGTATGATCGATGGATGGCCTCGGCGGATTGGACCAATCCCTCGGGCGCACCGTTCCGTTATGACAAAACGATTCAACCCGATCCCGATGCCGCCCACCCGGATTATCCGGCAATATTCAGCATCTGGGGCAGCAACCAGCGCGATGAAGCAGAGCGCTTTGCCGAAATGGTGAAGTTTTTAAAAGAGAATGAGGTTATCGCCGACTACAGCCAGGTCGCCTTGCTGCTTCACAGCGTCCGCCAGGATCACAGCGGGCAATACATCGAAGCGCTATCTGCGAAAGGAATTCCCGCATTCTGCCCCCGCGCACGGGCCTATTTCGAAAATGACGAGGTTCGCCTCATGATTGCCTGCCTCGCCATGATATTGGGCTATTACGGCGAGGGACGGGGCCAAATAGGAGGCGGCGCCCTTGCAGATCTCGCCAACTATGTCGATTCCTGCATCATCGAATTGGGACGCGGATGGGGTTCCCCGCACCCGCTTGCGAATGCTCTACGGAACTATGTGAATGAAATCCAGGCCTTGAAGGAAGGGGAATCGCTCGATCTCTGGCCGGCCGATTATTTTTACCGACTGCTCGCATTTGAACCGTTCCGCAGCCTGGTCAAGGATGAGAACAAGGCGCGCAATCTCGCCATCTTCTCCCAGCTCCTCAATACTTTCCAGAATTATTACCACTACACGGTCGTCACACACCGGAATCGGGAATTCCTACGATTTCACCTGTTCAACAGTTTCTTCCGGCTGCTGCATGACGGCGGCATCAACGAATATGAGGATCCCGACCAGCCATTTCCCAAGGGCTACGTCCAGATCATGACCATCCATCAGGCGAAAGGGCTGGAATTCCCGGTCGTGGTCGTCGGTTCGCTATCCAAGCAGCTCTCGACATCGAAACAGATCGATAGGGATCTTCATCGTTACTATCAGCGTCCTCCCTTCGAGCCCGAGCATCGGATTACACAGTTTGATCGCATGCGGCTTCACTATGTCGCCTTCTCTCGCCCCGAGAAAGTTCTGGTGCTGACGGCGCATGAACAGCCCAAGGACTATTTCACAACGATCTGGCAAGGCTTGCCGCAGTGGCCCTATGTTGGGAAGGATCTGCTGGCAGCTCAAAACTTCGAGGCCAAGGAGCGAATTCCTGTAAAGCGTTCCTTCAGTTTTACGGGTGACCTCAAGATCTATGAAACCTGCCCGCGCCAGTATCAGTTTTTCCGGGAGTATGATTTCACTCCGTCACGGTCGGCGGTCATCTTCTTCGGCTTGCTCGTGCACCAGACCATTGAAGAAATCCATCGGGTCGTCCTGGACGGCAGGCTCAACAGCCTGGATGAATCACGCATTCGCCTCCTGTTTGACCGTACTTTCTCTTTTCTATCCCTGACGGACGTTCGCCCCATCGGCGAGGCTGCCAAAGAATCGGCATTCCAGCAGGTCATGAATTACTTCGTACAAAACCACCAGGAAATGACTCGAGTCATTGAAACCGAGGTGGATGTTTCGGTGGAGAAGGAGGGTTATATCCTGACGGGCAAGGTGGATCTTCTGATGGGTGGCGACGGCCGGCTGGAACTGCTCGACTTCAAAACCTCTCCCAGGCCGGTCGATTCCCCGGAGCTTTTGGAAACCTACGAGCACCAGCTCTGCACCTATGCGCACATCTTGGAGCAAAGAAAGGGAAAACGTCCCGACCGCCTCTTGCTTTATTGGACGGCGGAATCAGGGAAAGAGAATGCCCTGATGGAGTTCCCATACCGCCCAGAGCTGGTCGGAGCAGCCGGCGCCCACTTTGACCGTGTGGTCTCTAAAATCCTCCAGCAGGTCTTCGCCATCCAGCAACCGCCAGAAAAAAAGATCTGCAAGGAATGCGACCTCCGGAGCTACTGCCACCATGAGGGCGTAATCCTGCTAAAAGCAAATGAACTTTGAGAAAGGAAGAGTCAGCTCCCGATGATTGACCAATTGGCCGAATTGGAACACCTCTCGCGGGGAATCGATTACCTGGGAAATCTCGGGGCGAAGCTTCGGGATCTGCGCGGCCTATCCACACTCACCTACGAGCTCATTCAAAATGCTGACGATGCCACGGGCGCTTCGTGGATGGCTTTCGATGTCCGTGATGATGCCCTGATCGTCGACAACGATGGAACATTCACGGACTGCGCTCACCCAGAGCTCCAAACCTGTCCTTGGCTGACGAACGAGTTGATAGCTCACAGATGCGACTTTCACCGGTTTCGCTTGGTTGCCAGCGGTGATAAGCGAGACGAATCAGGCACAACTGGTGCATTTGGCATCGGTTTTCTGAGCGTCTACCAAATCTCAGACAATCCACAGCTAATTTCCGCGTGCAGACATTGGATTCTTCAAGAGGATCGAGCGGAAAATGAGCGGATTCTGGTATGCAGAGGGTGTGACATTTGTACAGATTCTGCATTGCCGCGGACACGATTCATCTTCCCCTGGGCGATTGACCCGAACAGCCCTTTGCGCAGAAACCTTCGTGTTGAGGCCATATCGGTCGAAACCCCCGGGGAATTGCTTACGGAATTATTGTCAGCTTTGCCTACGGCGATGATTTTTCTTAAGAAAATCGGAAAAATCTCAGTCAGACAGATTGGCAAAGAGATCAAACGCTATGAGCGTATGGTCGAAGGGGGCAGCCTCATAATTGCATGCAGCGGCGAACCAGATCGCATCTGGCATCTCGAAAAAGGAAAGTTTGAGCAAAAAGCCGAGGAATTGAAACAAAGACATTCCGGTCACATTGAGCCAAAGAAGTGTGCCGATGTGACTATTGCCATTCCCGATGCCGATCTATCCACCGGGGTTTTCTGCGCTTTCCTTCCCACCCAGCATGAAACATCCCTTCCATTTCACATAAACGCAGATTTCTTTCCGAGCAATGATCGCAAGGGAATCATCCTCGAATCCGACTATCAGTCGGAATGGAACCGGGCCGCTATCACTGCATCAGCAGACGCCTTCGCGGCTGCTTTCCCACGGCTTCCGTTCCTGATGGGACATAAGAAGTTCTGGGCAATGATTGAAGCGATACATGTAACCTCCCTGGAAGCGAAGGCTGGAACAAAGGAGAGAACTCTTTCTCGCTTTTGGGACCTTCTCCAGCCACGGTTGCAGGATTCTCCAATCGTTTACACAACCAAGAGCGAATGGCAGAAGCCATCCGACGTGCTTCTACTTCTCTCAGAGGATGAGGAGGAAGCCATCCCTGTTTTTGAAGGACTCACCCTATCGCTGGTCCACCAGGATCTGCGTCCTCATTTCGTTCTGCTGCATAGCTCGGACATCAAAGTACGGTACCCGAATGTCACCGACATGGCGCGCGCCCTTCAACTTGCGGGCTTAACCAAAGAGATCAAGCCTGGCGCTCTGCCGGATTTCCTCAGGCTAGATGAGAATCGTAAACTCCTCTATCGAGAGTTGGCGGTTCTTCTAGATCGCGTGAGAAAAGAGGATCAAAAATCTGCCCTCGATGCATTAGGGAGGTGTGCCATTGCGCAGGCGGCAGACGGCGCCTTCCGCCCCTGCAGGGAGACCTTTCGCGCAAGTGAGGAGACCCGGGCCCTTTTCCATGAGATTCTCCCGTCATTGCACTTTCTCTCTCGTGACCAAGAGCAAATCCCAATCTTTGACCGGCTCTGCCCACAACTGACGGCGGCGTCCGCTGTATCGCTTTTGGCCACGGCTCTAAAAGACGATGCAGACCAAGCTAAAAACAGACTCACAACCACTAACGTGCGAAAACTGCTTTCCTGGTTCGAAGACCGGCGGGAGGAGATTCTAAAGTCGCCTCAATCCAAGCAGGCCCTTATTCGCCTGCCCATTTTCCCATCTTCCACGGGATTCAAGCCCCTGTCAGAATTGGTGCTCCCCGGTGATTTTGTCGATCCAATGGGGCTCACGGACATCGTAGACCTGAACCAGTTGGAGGAACGAAAGGAATTCCTGCGCGACCTCGGCGCAAAGGAACTTAGCTTTAATCGATACGTCACCGATTTCATACCAAAGGTATTTGAGGATACCAATATAGCAAAGGAGAAAAAGCGAGCCCTTATCGCTTTGCTTGCGACTCGCCTGGGAGAGATCCGTAGCGACAGGGAAATCCTGCGTAATCTTTCACAGATTGCAATCGCGGAATGCGTCGATGGGCAGTATCGAAAACCAGCAGAGACCTATTTCGATGCGGCCATCATTAGGGATGTCTTGGGCGATGACGCACCAGTGGCGCTTCTGTTGCGCGAACACCTCGAGGCTCTAAAAGAATTCTACCTGTGGGTGGGGGTGGCCGAAAGACCGCGTTACGAAGACACCTTGCGGTGCATCAAGACGATCGCTGATAAATCGCCGGATAAAAACGCGCGGATCTGGATAGGTGTCATTTTTAAATATCTCGGCGAATGTTCCATCGAATCGCTGGAGGATGAGCAGACACTGTTAATCCTCAAATCGCTACGCTGGTTGCCTGCACAGAACTGCACCGATAAATGGTTCCGGCCGTCCGAGATTTTCGCTGTGTTTCAATCATATCTCTTCGAGAGTCAAGCGGACTTCCTGGACATACCTGTCGCCGTTCAGCAAAAATGCTCCAAATTCATGAACTGGCTTGGCATACCTGTGGAGCCAAGTGTCGGGAAGATTGTCTCCCACTTGCTTCATTGTGTCCAATCTCGAATCCCCGTTCACCGGGATATTTACAGGGTTCTGAACGATAAGGCCCAGCACCTCTCGATTGAAAGCCTGAAAGAAAAGGCCTGCATCATTCTTGATGACGACACCTACGTCAGGCCGGATCAGGTTTATTGGGGCGAACATCCTTTTGGCCAATATCGGCATCGCCTCGGCACAAACCTCCGGCGATACAGTGATCTTTTCTCGAGGCTCGGGGTTCGCGAGACACCGGACTATGATGATGCCCGGCAAGTGCTGAATGAAATCGCTTGCCAATTTGGACCTGAAAACCGCCCTGTTGATGACGGCACACATGCGGTAGTCCTCTCCTGCTGGAAGCTTCTGGATGGCGCGCTGGATGACCACAGCGGCGCAAACGAAGAGTTCTTCGCACCACTAAAATCGGCAAAGGTCATTCCAAACAAGAAAACATTGTTGGTGCTGCCGGCTCACATGTTCTTCGAGGATCGGCCAGGATTGGCTGCAATATTCGGCGAATCCTTGGACGCAATCGTCATGCTGAGGCCCTTAGAAGGTTGGCGGGCAATGGTTGCGGCCGGAGTACGGTTCCTTTCGGCCGCGATCGATTCTGAACTGGTTGAATGCGTTGATGCTGTTGAAAACGAGATGCTTCTGGAGAGGGTTCGCGGCCGCCACCAGCAAATCACCAGAGTTTGGGCAGCCCTAAATGTCAAGGATGGAGATATCTCGATCGACGGAGTCTTGGACCGGATGAAATTCTATGCCGCACAAGACCTTCAGATCCGCTTCTCTCTCATGGCATTCAATCGTCCACTCCTCAGTCAGCCGGAAAAGGTCCCTGCGCATTTTCATCTAGAGGATGGCATTCTCTATTTCGTGTTGCGCGAGGGGCAGATTCCCTGGCCCGTCGTCGCAAGAGAAGTCTCACTTGCTCTCTTCCCAAGATTGGAGCCAGGCCAAATCGCTTCTTCAATCAAGGAAATCTTGTCCGCCGAGAGTGCTGAGGCGGCGGAATCGGTGCTGGATGAGCTTGGATTTCCGCGCGTACAGGCACCTGGGCTACAGCCACCACCAAAAGAAGCTGTTCTGGATGACATCGTTGACAAGAGGGATTCCCAGCATGTTTCGCCGCTCGACACGCCGGCGCAGGCCATCAACAAATTGATCGGCCCTGATGCGCCAGAACCATCCCCGCCGCCCCCTGAGATCAATCTTCCTCCGGATACCATTCTGTTCAAGCCGTCCAGGAGCGGCAAGAATCAACAGGGAAAGTTGAGGACCTATGTTCTTCCCACAGATGGGACACATAAGGCAGAAGATCCAGCGATAAACCTTAAGCGACAGTCGGTCGACCGGGCTGGCGTGAATTATGTCATGGAATTTGAAAGGAAACATGATCGTTACCCGCATGAAATGCCCGAGAAGCATCCAGGCTACGACCTCGAATCGAAGAATGCCGACGGCGAGGTCTTGCGATTCATCGAGGTAAAGTCTCTCTCCGGCAGTTGGGGCTCGCTTGGAGCCGGGATGAGCAAACCGCAATTTGACAAGGCAGCAGACCTCGGAGACCGTTTTTGGCTTTATGTGGTTGAACGCGCCGAACAGGATGATTTTAAGATTCATCGCATTCAGGATCCTGCACGGCAGGTCAATCAGTTTCTCTATGACCATGGATGGCAGAGTCTGTGCGAAGAAGACGACGAATCACCTGTCGAAGAATGTCACACAATAATTAACCCCTAAGGTTAAACTAATTGACTCACTCCAGCAAGGTATGCTAATTTCATTCGGGACCAAGAGTCTTGGCAAAGAATTCTCCGATAAAAAGATCCTGGTGCGTCGATGGGGAGCGGAGCAAGGGAAGAAAATCATGCTTCGACTGACCCAGATCGACGCTGCAGACAAGCTTGCTGACTTGCGCAAGTTGCCCCAGGTGCGCGCCCATGAACTCAAGGGAAATCGAGCCGGGCAGATCTCCTTGGACCTGAAGCAACCCTATCGCCTCTTGATACTGCCTGATCACGACGAAACGCCGCGCAAGCCGGACGGTGGGCTGGACTGGGAAAAGGTCACGGCCGTAAAAGTGCTGGGAGTGGAGGACACCCATGAGTAAGCAACCAACCAGTTCGTTCAAGCCGGATTATGCTGTTGCTCCGGGCGAGACTCTCCGTGAGACTTTGCAGGCCATTGGGATGAACCAATCGGAGCTCGCGGAACGTACGGGACGTCCGAAAAAGACGATCAACGAGATTATCGCGGGGAAAGCTGCCATCACCGCAGAGACGGCCCTGCAACTGGAACGCGTGCTGGGCACCCCTGCTTCCTTCTGGAACAACCTTGAGCGCAACTACCGAGAGACCTTAGCGCGGCTCGCGGAGGAAAAGCAGCTTCAAGCGGGATCACCCTGGCTCAATGCTTTTCCTGTCCGGGCCATGATCAAGGCCGGATGGTTGCCGAAAGAGAAGACGCCCATCCAACAGCTCCAGGCCTTGCTGAGCTACTTTGGTGTCGCCGGGGTCGATGAATGGGAAAGCCTGTGGACCAGCCCGCAGGCCGCATTCCGCCGGTCGCCGGCATTCCAAGCCAACCCTCAGGCAATTGCCGCCTGGATGCGCCGAGGAGAAATGGCAGCAGCTCAGGTCTCATGCCGGCCCTATGACACCTCTGCATTCCGTGAGATGGTGAAGCAGGCGAGAAGCCTGACCGCGACACCACCGGAGACTTTCGAACCTGCGCTCAAAAAGGATTGTGCCAAGGCAGGAGTTGCCGTGGTTTTTGTTCCTGAGCTTCCTGGAACGCACCTGTTTGGGTCGACCCGCTGGTTGAATCCGATCAAGGCGCTTATTCAACTCAGCCTTCGCGGCAAGAGCGACGATCTTTTGTGGTTCACTTTCTTTCACGAAGCTGCGCACATTCTTCTCCACGGCAAGCGGGGAGTCTTTATCGAGGGAAAAGGGCTAGGATGCGGGCACTCCGAAACCGACACGGAAGCCGAAAAAGAGGCCAACCAATTTGCCTGCGACCTTTTGATTCCGCGGCGCGAATATGATGGCTTCGTCGAACGAGACCAATTCGATCACGGCAGCATTTCGTCTTTTGCCCGCCGTCTCGGGATCGCCCCAGGAATTGTGGTCGGACGTCTCCAGCACGACCATTTGGTCCCGTACACTCACGGCAACCAGCTCAAGTGCAGATTTACTTTTGCTGAGGAATCCGGAAGTGAGGAATCTCGGTGAAGCTCAAGAAGGTGATTCTGAGCATCATCGGCCGGGATGCTTTCAAGGCCATCGTTGATGATCTTGAAATCTGGGATGTCGATCGACGCAGTTTGACTGAGATGGCGGCGGCAGTTTCCCGCTCCCACCGGGCGACTCCAGAGTTCATGCTGGATTATCTGTATGAGACTGAGATCAAGGCGGTCTGCGAGGAAATGGGGGTTGTAAGCAACGGGCGGCGAAAGAAACTGATCCGGCGGTTATTGCGGTCGGTGCGTACTTCCCCCGGCGACGGAGCGGCCGACCTGAATCGAACTCAGAAGCCAAAGGATTTGGCCAGACAAGAATCGTTGAAGGAGAGAAACCAAATGAATAACGGAGACCAAGGGGAAACCAACGATCAGGAGCAAACTCGTCGGTTGCCGGAACCGCCGCCGGGGTTGGTGCATGTCACAAGGCCCGAACTGGTTTGGCCTGGAAAGTACGGGGAAAGCGGTACGCAAAAAGAGGTGCCGCGAGTCAGTCTGCCCTTTCAAGTTATCGAAGGCATTAACGAAAGCCGCGCAACGCGTGAAGCTAACAAGATGCCAAAGCAAAATACGTTGTTTGACGTCTACGAAGGAAAAGAAGGGGACACATTTGAGGAGGGCTGGAAGAACAAGCTGATTTGGGGCGATAACCTGCTCGTGATGGGATCGCTATTGGAGAAATTTGCTGGAAAGATCGACTTGATATATATCGATCCTCCATTTGGAACAGGCTCAGATTTCACCCAAAAATATCTGGTCGATGAGGGTGGAATCCGTCTCGCTAGCGTAAATGAACAAGCTGATTTCGAAAAGGAAGCTAGCATTATTGAGGAGGTAACATATAGAGATACGTGGGGCAAGGGGCTCGACAGCTACCTTGCAATGCTCAGCGATCGTTTGGCGTTAATGTGGGAACTCCTGAGCATGGCAGGAACCCTATACGTTCACACAGATTATCATGTTCAACACTATGTTAAGCTTTTGCTCGATGAAAGATTCGGCTCTGAAAACTTTGTCAACGAAATTGTCTGGCATTATTACAATAAGATGGCGCCTGTATCTAAGTGTTTTCCGAGGGCCTCTGACCGAATTCTGGCGTACGCAAAGAAAAATGGTGATCATATCTTTCACAAGCAAGAGGAACTGAGAGAAGAACCAGTTAAACAGCTCAAAAGAAAGCTTGTCGGCGGCAAAGCAATCAACGTAAGGAATGAAGAGGGAGAGGTACAGTATCAGATGCGTGACGTCCGCCGTCTCGACGATGTCTGGCGCATCTCATGTCTACAGCCTGCAGACAAAACAGAAAACACTGGTTTCAGAACCCAAAAACCCATTTCTCTACTCACAAGAATTATTCGAGCTAGCACGAACGAAGATAGCCTCATTGCCGATTTTTTCTGCGGATCGGGTTCAACGCTTGTTGCTGCGGAATCCCTCGTTGACGAGCGTGGCACAAGTTTGCCCTCACGCCGTTGGATTGGGTGCGACATTGGGCGGTTTGGACTTCATATTACGAGAAAGCGCTTGCTCGAAGTTCCCAAGTGCAGACCCTTTGAAATTCTCAATCTTGGTAAGTACGAGCGCCAGTATTGGCAAGGTGTGACTTTCGGTCAAAAAAATAAAAGTGTTACAGAGCAGGCGCTTTATGAATATCTGGCTTTCATCCTCAAGCTATATGGCGCCCAGCCCGTTGCAGGGCTCGAGCATCTTCATGGAAGAAAAGGTAAGGCAATGGTACATATTGGCGCCGTTGACGCCCCTATAACCATCGATGAAATCAATGCCTCCATTGCCGAATGTACGCGGCTCAAACAGACGGAACTGCACGTGCTCGGTTGGGAATGGGAGATGGGCCTCAATGACCTCATGATTGCCGAGGCAAAAAAACAGGGCGTGAAGCTGCTCATGCTTCAGATCCCGCGCGAGGTGATGGAGCTGCAGGCGGTTGACAAGGGCGACGTGCGGTTCTTTGAGCTGGCGTATCTGGAAGTCGATGTCAAACAGACGAAGAAGCTCACGGCCACCGTGACGCTCAAAGATTTCGTCATCCCGAACACCGAGCTCATTCCGGAGGAGGTGCGCAGCAAGGTCAAGAAGTGGTCCGATTACATCGATTACTGGGCCGTGGACTGGGATTTTCAGAACGACACCTTCATGCAGGGATGGGTTACCTATCGCACCCGGAAAGACCGATCGCTCCCGCTGAATTCCGATCCGCACACCTACGAAAAGCACGGCAAATATCGAATCCTGGTGAAAGTGATCGACATATTCGGAAACGATACCTCGCAGGCATTCGAGGTCACGGTATGACAGAACCAAATGGTTAATCTATCAGCGAGCCTTTGAAGTCGAATAACATCGTGAATTTGGTGGACTTCCATGACGATCGAACGATTGCTCGCGGAAAAGCGAGAAGAGATTTTGCGATTGGCCGCCTCCCGCGGTGCGCGCAACGTGCGGGTTTTCGGCTCTGTGGCTCGCGGCGAGGCACGGGAGGATAGCGACATCGATCTCCTCGTAGACGTCGAATCCGGGCGCAGCCTGCTGGATGTCGTCGGCCTCTGGCTGGACTTGCAGGAGCTGCTTGGCCGCAAGGTCGACCTCCTGACTGAAGGCGGAGTAAATCGTCATCTGCGAGACAAAATCCTGGCGGAAGCGAGGCCCTTGTGAAGGACGACCGAATCTATCTCAACCATATTTTGGAAGCGATCGAAGACATCGAACGCTACGCCGCCTTGGGATACGAGGCATTTATCCGCGAGCGAATGCAGCAGGATGCCGTCATCAGGAAGCTTGAGGTAATCGGCGAGGCGGTGAAGCAGTTGTCGGCAGCCACGAAGACCGCCCGCTCCGAGATCCAATGGCGAGAGATCGCGGCAATGCGTGACAAGATGATTCACGAGTACTTTGGCGTGAATCTCGAACTGGTCTGGGCGGCCGTAGAGCACAATTTGCCCGCGCTAAAGCAAGCAGCGAAAGAGCTGCTTGCCGCTACATGAAGGGCGCGAGATTTTTACCATCTGCTTCGATTCATCGATGGGATTCGCATTGACGTCGGCATGAGCGGGCTGCTTCTTTCGAGCTTTTCCAGGGGAAGCTGCATGCAACGATGATCGCGGCGCGAGAGCGTTTCCAGAGGAGTCACAGTCAAAGTCCTCAAACCGGAGAATGAAGCCATGCCTGGAAGCATCATTTCATATGACAAAGACCTGCCGGAAATTCCCGGCCGCTGCGCTTGGGAGAAACCGGCTTCGTTTCTGGTCAAGGATCCATCTTCTTCTTACGGGTGGCGGATAGACGAATCGGGGCGGCGCCCCAGCACTTTGCTGCTCATTAAGAAGCTGCGCGCCGCGGTTGACAAGTGGCGCGATGACGGCTACCCCGGCGCTTCCGATGTGACGCTCCGCCTTTTTGAGTACTGGTTCGAGGAAGATCATGACGTCGATGGGTATCCGGCGCCGTTCCGCTATTACTTCTGCCAGCGTGAGGCAATGGAAACGCTTGCCTACGTGGTGGAAGTGGACCAGAACCGCGATGCCAAGATCTTAATCGATCATTTCGCTGAGATTTTCCGCATAGACCTGTTATCCAGCTCGATCGAGCATCAGACCACGACGAGGGGCCAGCGCCAGATCCTCAGGTATGTTCCGGAACTTAACGCCGATGGAATTCAGGACCTCCCGCCGGAAGATCTGCGCCGTTACGCCTTCAAGATGGCCACAGGCTCAGGTAAAACCTGGGTCATGGCCATGGCCATGGTATGGGCGCATTTCCACAAGAAGCGGGAACCTGAATCAGACCTGTCCACAAATTTCCTTCTCGTTGCGCCGAACGTGATTGTCTATCAGCGGCTGGAGAAGGACTTCGCAAGCAATCGTATTTTCCACGAACTGCCTCTGATTCCGCCGGAGTGGAGGGGCGCCTGGAGCCAGAAGGTGATTCTGCGCGGGGAAAGCACGGAACCCGACCCGTCCGGAAACCTCTTCCTGAGCAACATCCAGCAGCTCTATGAAGCCCGCGACGATGCCTGGACTCCACAAAATGCCATCGATAACCTTCTGGGCCCCAAGCCGGCCAAGGATCTGGCATCCCATCAGCGTTCCATGCTCGAACGGCTCAAGGAGCTGAAGGATCTGGTAGTTTTTAACGACGAAGCTCATCACGTTCACGACGTGGACCTGAAATGGAGTCAATCTCTGTTCGCTATTCATAAATCGCTGCCTCACGGCCTCTCCTTGTGGCTCGACTTCTCCGCCACGCCCAAAGACCAGAACGGCATGTATTTCCCGTGGACCATTTGCGACTATCCTCTGGCCCAGGCGGTGGAAGACCGCATCGTCAAGGCGCCGATCATTGTCAGCAAGGAAGATGATCCGAAGCAGCCTGCAACAGAACCGGAGCACATCACCAAGGAAAACGTGGCGGAGAAATACGGATATTGGATTCATGCCGCCGTGCAGCGCTGGAAGGACCACCACGGTACCTACAAAAGGCTGGGCACAAAACCCGTCCTGTTCATCATGGCGGAGAAAAACGCGCTCGCCGACGTGCTTGGGAAGTACCTGTGGGAGACGAAGGATTTTGGATTCAAGGAATCGGAAGTCCTGGTTATCCATACGGATGAGGCGGGAGAGATCACCAAGAAGGACCTCGATAAAGCCCGAGAAGCGGCGCGTGATATAGACAAAGCCAAGAGCAAAATCAAGGCCATCGTCAGCGTCATGATGCTCCGGGAGGGATGGGACGTAAAAAACGTCACGGTAGTCCTTGGCCTCCGGCCTTTCACCGCAAAAGCAGAGATCTTGCCGGAGCAGGTAATCGGCCGCGGCCTCAGGAAAATGACCGGGATAGGACCGGACACCCAAACGCTGGAAATTCTGGGCAGCCGCAAACTCCTGGAGTTCGTCCGCGAACAGCTTGAGGCTGAAGGCGTCGGCGTGACCACGATGAAAAACGATCCGCCTCGGCCAGTGGTCATCCAGGCTCTCGAAGCGCGGCTCCCATATGACATTTCTATACCGATCACCAAACCCCGCCTTACTCACAACTTCCGGAAGCTCTCATCCTTGGATATTTCGAAGTTCGCGCCGATTTACGAGCAGGTCGAGCTCAGCGAGGTTGTGCGGATCATCTTAAAGATGGAATTCGCCACGACCCAAAGCGAGGTCCACCAGGCCGATCTGGCAGCCGGAACCGTGCCCATCGCGCAGGAGTTGCTGAGCTCAATCACAAAAAAGGTGATCCAGCGAGCCGGCCTCGCCAACGTTTTTGCGGAACTCTACCCGATCGTGCGCCAATACGTGGAAACACAGTGTTTTGGGAGGAAGGTAGATCTCGACGATGAGGCGGTTCGTTCGCACCTGCATCGTCTCGAACTTCAGGAAGGGATTGCCAAGTATCTGGCCCGCCGCATCGCCGAGCTGACGGTGGAAAAGCGTGCGCTGGAATTTGAAAGAGAGGATCACAAACTGTCGGATACCAGGCCGTTCCGGTGGCTCCGAAATCTACCGCCGCTCGAAGCGCAGCATACGATATTCAACTACGTCGCAACCTATAACGATTTCGAACGCAGGTTCGCGCAGTTCCTTGACGCAGCCCCGGACGTGTTGCGATTCGCCAGTCTCGGCACCACCGAACAGGGCGAATCCGGTACTGAATTCCGGGTAGACTATCTTAAGCCCAGCGGCGCCATCGGTTTATACCACCCGGATTGGATCGTGGTCCAGCGAAACGGCAAAAACGAGATCAAATGGATCATCGAAACCAAGGGCCGCGTCTGGGAAGGCACCGAAGCAAAGGATGAAGCCATCCGCGACTGGTGTGCCCGCATCTCCGAACAAACCGGCGAGCAATGGCAATACGCCCGCGTCAACCAGATTGACTTCGATTCTCAAAAGCCAAAAACCCTGGCGGCCGCAGTCCAAAAGGAAGCCAAGACCGGCGCGAAGTTATTTTGAGCAGCCAGAATAGTGGCACGAGGGCGCGCGAAGAGAGGGTCCTGGCGCAAATGCAACGTTGACCGTTTTGACCATTACCTGGCGGTGAGGCTATGAGGCCATACTTCTCCGAGTTTTCATATGGATTCGCACTTTCCCTTGAAATCACCAACACATTCCGTCCATGGCTTGTAAGCGCGCCCACATTTCCATCCCTAATAAAAGAAAAAGATCTTGGTTACGACGTGAAATTTCCGCTTATTGGATGCCCATTATTCCTAC
The DNA here is from genome assembly GCA_041501225.1 of Acidobacteriota bacterium. GTDB lineage: Bacteria > Acidobacteriota > UBA6911 > UBA6911 > UBA6911 > JAFNAG01. The sequence continues at coordinate 8,443 of JBGQNR010000037.1, read as the reverse complement.
AGTTTAAGCTGTCCGAATTCATGAAGTCTCGCCGGGCGAAGCAATGGCCATATCATGGCCACCCGTTTTATCGGGTGGAGGTTTACAAACGCCTGGTTTCAAACCAACATAGTCTGCTCAAACAGCTGGCAAGCTCTGAGCCCGACGTTTACTACGCGGCGCCTGCATTTCATAAGGAGGACAGATTTCAACAGCTGTTTGTTGCCAATAAGATCATATCAGGCAGTGCCTTTATCCCTATTCGACGATTGCCCCGAATATCAGATGATCAGCAGCACTATGCCACGTTTTCTGAAGCAGGATCGCCGCCGGTCTTCCGGTGGCATTCTGATGAAGGAGTCCCTATCGAGGGAGCGATGATGGGCAAGGAGTGGCTGCAGGGCCTGCATCGGCAGATGGAGAAACCTCGAGATCTCGGAGATAAGTTCTTCCTTCATCTCCGCTCTCTTCTTCATGAAATTCTTGCGGTGATCGCTGATCGCAAGCGGATACCGCTACTTCTTGATAGGGATCTTCCATTAGACCGCTCAGATGAGCCCCGTTCGGTTTTTCGTGAAATCGGCTTTCTGCTGGCCACATATTTCGGTGCGCAGATGTTTGTGCTTACAAGCGAAAGCTGACGGCGGCTGACCCAAAGCATGTCATGGAATCGGAGGAACCATAGAAGGTGCAAACCGATTTTGATGTAACTTGCTGGTATGTAAATCTGAGGAGGATTGCCGAACGCCTTGGCGACACGTCCATCAATTCGCTCGCACAAAGGACGGGCGGGCTAGGAAACATCAGTGATCCTCAAGAAAGAATTGCTCTCTCAATTACTGCAGAGCGTCTCCTCCTGGGCTGGGTGAGACGCAATCGTGTCCCTACCCTTGGCCAGCTTCTCCTTAGGGAGGAAGCACGCCCCGGCAAATTTTTTACACACCACGGAGATTTCTACTGCAGCGGGCTGTCCAGATTTGTAAAGGCCGATCCGAGCCGGTGGCGGACACTCAAGCTGCCCGTGGTCTATTCAAAATTCGACGAACTCGGGATGGCAGGGCGAGTGATTATGCAGTTTCATCCTGAGCACCTCCTCTCGGAATCATCGTGGTCAACTTTGAGCGGCCATAAACGGCTGATTGCTATTGGTCTAATCGAAGACGTGCAGAATGACGAGATTTACTCGATACCATATTTGATCGGATCTCTTCTCGATTCAATGGATGAGACAGACATTATCCAAACCCATTGGTCCAGCCGTCTCGAGGTGTTCGTGGATTTTATTGATAGTTTTTCAAAGGTAAGGGAGGGGCCGCGCCCGCCGTCTTCGGAATTGCCAATTCTTAAAGGAATACCGGAAAAAGATATCAAGCAATCGTTTGCAGATATAATCGGCGAACCGGAAGTGCCGAAAGATTGGGGTGGGGAAAGATCCGACTTGTTTTCAACCTGGGTTTCTTTGGCAGGAAAGCGAATATCAACAGCTTTTGTCTTCAAGGGCCCAAGCCGATTCAATCCGATGGAAATGAAGGACCTGGGAATACGAGGGGACCAGATTGAACGTATGTTTACCGAGCCTGCGGATCTGTTCGTCCTGCAGCATTGCCATAGCATATGCAAGCCTGTGCGCGGCGTCATGCGTGCGTTTGCAAATCAGGCTGGCCGTCCAAGATTGTTTTGCCTCATCGATGGCTACGATACGATCCGCGTCCTTCGTGCCTATGGGAAATGCGGCTTCTCACCCCGGCAATCAATGGTCAAAGGATCGCGTAAACATTCCGGGGAATGAACGCATTGGTCCGATTGGACAATTATCAGATTAAGCGAGGAGAGATCACATGTCTTATGCAGTGCGTCACCTGATCGAGGGGCGCGATTTGCCGGTGAGCATTAAGCAGGAAGATTCAGTCAAACATGCCCTAGAACTGATGTGGCAACACGACTACAGCCAGTTGCCGGTGGTTGATGAAGACAACCGTCCCATCGGCATGATTACGCATCAATCGATTCTCCGTGCCCAAAGGCATGTGGGACCCTGCCTAGACGATCTCAGGGTCTCGAGTGCCATGAGAAAAGCCCAGATTTTTCGGCCTGACGAGGACGTTTTCGATTTGTTGGATGGGCTCAAGGATGAGAATGCTTTGTTGATCGTGAACGGCGACGGCAAGCTGATAGGCATCGTCACAAGCTATGATTCAACCGAGTACTTCCGCCGGCGGTCCGAGGATATGATGCGTGTCAGGGATGTCGAAACCATGGTCAAGGACCTGATTCGGGCCGCATTCAGTGAGTCATCGGGCCAGCCCGATGAATTCAAGCTGAGTGCCGCCGTTGCTGCTGTCACCGGCCATCGAGGGCAACTTCAAGGGCGCTACGTGAATGCCGTGCGCCATTTCATGATGCTCAAGGACCGAGAAGACCCCCATCTTGATCAGAAGGCCATTGATGAGAGCTTCGCAATTCTGGCGCCGATGGAAAAGCCCAGACTTTTCGAGCGATTAAGCCTCCAGGAGTACATAGATCTTCTGTTGGATCGTGACCGCCAAGATTTTTACAGGCAAATCATGGACCTGGATCCAAAGCAAGCGCGTAGCCTACTGGATGGGGTGCGGGAGACCCGGAACATGCTGGCGCATTTTCGCGACGAGGAAATCACGCCGGCACAGCGCGAGCAGTTGCAGTATTGCAACGAATGGCTCAACCGAACTCTCGAGCGATTGAGGCGTCATCCGGAGCCAGTCCTGGACGGACTGTCTGCGGTTGCTGAGAGCAGGGCCCAATACGGGATTGGCACCGGCCGCGGGGAGGGGGCCACGGATCAAATCACAAAGCGAGAAGCTGCCAGGATAGGGCCGGGGGATGAGGCTCTCGGGCCCAACGACAGTCGATATGCACCACTCGCGTTGTGGCTTCAAGGCCAACCTCGCAGTGAAGACCGGGTGCAGGTCTCTTTCGAGCAGATCGAAGGCATTATCGACAGCAAATTGCCACGCTCAGCGCGTCTGCGTCGGGAATGGTGGGCGAATGACTCCACAAGCCATGTGCAATCACAGGAGTGGCTCGATGCTGGTTGGCGGGCAAGTTACATCAACCTAACCGAAGAGCAGGTCGTGTTCGCCCGCATTCGAGAACGCGAGAGCGCATACATTGCGTTTTTTGGCGCTCTTTTGATTAAACTGCGCAAGGGCGCACCGTTTCGGATCAAGGAAATCTCGCCGGACGGACAATGCTGGATCACGATCGCGAGCTTGCCGGCATTGGGCCCCAAGGTCGCTCATTTCTCCTTCTCTTTCGCCAGGGGCAAACGATTTCGTATTGAACTCTACATCGACACAGGAGATCAGTCGCAAAACAAGGCCATTTTCGATGAGCTTCTCAATGGTAAGAACGAGATCGAAACCAAAGCAGGAGCAATCTTGGCGTTCGAGCGATTAGACGGACGCCGGGCATCACGTATTGCGGTGTATCACAATGGTGAAATCTCCGATTCGGAGATAAAGCTTGTGGAGCTGCAGGATTGGGCCGTTGATACGATGATCAGATTTAATGCCGCGAGCAGGGGCCCTGCCCATGATGCGATTCGCCATAAACTCAGCAAGTCATGACCGCAGTTCCTATCCTATGCCGCGTCTAGCCTCACACATGAAAGCGACAAAGTTTCTGAGCGGGAGCGGACTGCTTGGCATTTTACAAACGGTCTACCTCCTTGAGCATATGTCGCCCCTTGGTGTTATCGATCATTTGAATCCGTACTTATTTGAACACCCGCCGGAACAGGTATATTCAACATCATCCAGGCCGCAGGCAATGGGTCGGATGCTCCCATATGGTCTTTCACGTTGGGCAGAAGTTATGCCTATGTTTATCGCGGCCATATCTTTTTGGCCACATCGAAGAGAGCAGCAGATCGCATCTCAATAGAATCTTCGTTCCACACCTGGATGGTTCCGAAGGATCGGTTGATGCTGAGCGCGCTATGCTTGAGTATCTCATCGCGCTTTCGCAGCCACGGGCCGTTGGAAACCGCGGGATTGAGTCCCCTTGTCAAAAGGGAGAGGTTCCCTATTCGATGGATAACCTCGCTCCTGTGCTCGCCTGCCTTTTCAATTCCTTCTGCTGTGCTTTGTTCTATGACCAATGGCCAGTGACGTTCCCACGCTACGGGCATAAGGTGCTCAATGGTAAGCTTCCGTTCGACCCATACTTTCTCGGTCTTGCCGGTGCGGCTTGCAATTTCGAGAGCTTCGAGGATCATTCTGAGCTTGGAGCGCCTGATCGCCCTGTACAGCTTGGTGGTCATCCAAGCGACGCGGAATTCCTCATCGGTCGGCCACCGGTTTGTATCCGAGGACTGCTCCAAGAGAAACTCACGTATGGCGACAGGGGAAAAATCGTCGGCCTGGCGTAGCTGCTTAATGAGGCTCACTATTAGTTTGTTGTAATTTTTGGTGGTCAGGCCACATACCGTGCGACGCACGACAAACGACTCAAGGGAAATGAGTATCTGTTCGAATTCGTCCCTTCGCTCGGGATTCCGATAACGCTTAAAGATTTCCAAAAGCAAAGGAAACAAGGTGGTCGTGTCGAGTTGCTCGAGGCGGTAAATAAACAGTTCTTCCCGCGACGACAGTTCCAGCTCCTCCATGCTCCGGTAAACATCGGCATAATGACGGAAAGTAGCCATCTGCTTGGCCGCATCTGAGCCATTGCTCTCAACATGATCCCGGAAAGTTGTGAACAGCTTCATTGCATTCACTTCTTCGGCACGCATGAGCGTGAGGTAATGATGTAGGAATAAATCAATACGGGGACGATTTAGGCGGCCCTGGCGAACTTCCTTGCGCCAATAAGACCGATCTTCATCGAATGGCGCCCAAAACTGCTCGTAGAGTTTGAGCGTGGGCTGATGATTCAAGTCCGCCAGCCGGAAAAGGTAGTTTTTTACTAAGTCAGCTGGGAGCAATGGAGTGCCCAGAGCGTTGAGAGTCTCAAAGATCTCTTGCGCATCATCCTCTGTTTCGAGATCAATAACGACTACGTGCACATCATCCCGAAGCGTTGTATAAAGTGCCTCGAGCCGTTGCGCGAACAATGGCGGATCGGCAGATTCCGCCCACTCCTTGAAGGCGGCATAGAAATACAAGTAAGCGCTGGGGATCAGCTTATCTCCGGAATCCGTTTTTTTGAGAAGTGCCTCCACCTTACTTGCAGAACCGGCTTTCATTACGTCCCTGAACACATCGCGGTCCGCATTGGTTGGCCACATTTTAAATATTTCGTCGGGATCATCACTGAGAGGCACATCATTATCCGTTAACTTTCTCAGTGCCATCGCATGCTTGTGGAATTGAGCCTCCTCGGCGAGATCGCGGGCGGAGGCAAACGCCAGTTGTAGGGTGGTCAGTCGCTGCTGGCCATCGATAACCTGCCGTGCAAGGATCTTGCCCGTGATGGTACGGAGTTGGTCAAGCACGATTGCGCCGAGGAAGTGCGGGCGCACAGCTCGTTCAGCGAGCCTATGGTCAAGCAAATCCTTCACTGAATCCCATAGGGGGACCCAGTTTCGATCCTCTACCCAGACATATGGGCGCTGAAAAAGAGGCGCTTCGAAGCGCTCGGTGTGATCGAAAATCCGGCCCAGAGTGAGCTTATCTACTTTCATGCCATGTCTCCAAAAACGAGTGGCACGTTAGCACCACTGTCGCTCAGTTCTCAAGCGAAATGAAGGGAATGAATATAGGAAACGAGTGACAGATCACCATTGAGGCTGAAAGGTCCGGATTTTACGCCCCTTCCTTAATAAGGTATGCATTTGAACATGCTGGAAGAGATCGAACACCCCTTCTGCCGGTGGCCTGAACCCGCCCGCGCGCCTTGGGATTGATGGGAATCTGATCGACGGAGTTCAGCCTCTGTTGAACCAGCTGAAGGGGAATTGTGTGTAAGCCTTGCGCCTCTGAGTTCACCAAATCGTTCAAGAGCGATTGCTTCGGTGTACGCGGTGGTCAACAAGACGGAAACCACCGGTCAATGTATTCGTTGCTGATCAAAAACTGACGTCAATGTACTGCTGTCCTGGGCTATTTCCGTAATCCAAGCATTCTGCCCGCTGGCTCAAATCAGAAAACTCGAATCTGCAGATAGAGCCCCCTCCACTCCGAATTACCAAGCACCATAGAATTTTTTCTTGAGGGTACGGATGATTTCAGTATCTGCCTTGAAGGGGTTCGGGATTTCCTCCAGCGGGCTCAGAGAGTGCGAGGGATGGAACGGTGTTTCCTCCAGCTTCCGGTTATAGGCAAAGGTGAGGAGCTGTTCCAGGTTGAGCACGTCCTCGATGTTATAGGCCAGGAGGGTTTCCAGGGCTTTTTCATTCCCGCGGCGCTTGTATTCATGCCAAAGATGGACGGCGAAGAACCCGTCGATCCCTTCCAGTTCACCGCGGTCGATTCCCAGCTTGGCTTCGCAAGCTTTCAATCCTCCGGAATAGCCGAGGCTCTTCAACAAATATCTCAGATCGATGTGGATCTGCTTCATTGAAATGCGGAAAAACCTTTCCAGGAAAGGCACGTCGAAGCATTTGCCGTTGTAGGTCACGATCAGCTGGTACTGCTGGATCTGTTGCTTGAACTCCTCGAGGTTGCGGCCGTTGACGTAGTGGTACACGTACTTGCCGTCGTATAAGGCAATCGTGGTGATCGTCGAGTTGAAATCAAGGCCGGTGGTTTCGATATCGACATAGGCAATGGAATCCCGGAAGCGCGAAAAGAGCCGCCAGTGCTGGGAGGCAGGGAGCCCTGAGGCAAAGTAATGGGGATTGCCGCTCTCCAATTCCTTCTGAGATTGCTCGATGGCGCCACGCAGATCTTTGCGCGTCAACTTGCTCAATTCGGCATCCGGAATGCGGAACACGGAATCCCAGGAGTGAATGCCGGAATTCCAGAGGGTTCGTTCCGTGCCAATCCCGATGCCCGGGAGGTGGCAAAATGTGTTTCTGATCATAGAGAACACCCGGCATTTTAGAAAAGACCGACTCCAACCACATCCAAACGCACTTCTTTGAGTGGTGTTGCAGATCATGTGGATCGGCGGCAGGCGCCAGCATAATCCGATGCCGACAGGCAGGCAATCATAATTGGGGCATGAAGTTGGCGGATCCTGCTGCCTTCAGCAGAAGGGGCAAAGGATCGGATCGCGGATGAGGGAGTCGCGGGTGTCGATGATGCGCACGGTGGAGAGGGCGCGGCTGAGGGCGATATACATGCGCTTGCGGTAGTCCGGCTTGTCGAGCGCGAGGCCGACGTCGGTGATGATGATTGCAGAGCGCTCCAGGCCTTTGAAACGGAGGAAGGTTTCGGTGACTACGCTGGATCCGGCCTCCGGGTTGTCCGCTCGCACGACCTGGTGCGGGCCGATGCGCTCGCGGTGGACAATGGCGCCTGGTTCCGCCGCTCCCCGCAATGACAGGACCGCGATGTCGGACGCCGCCAGCCCGGATCCCTTGAATCTGTCGATCTCGTTCGCGATGCGCTCGAGCACGTTCCCCGACCCGGGGCAGGCGCGGACGGCGACGCTCTCCGGGTCCAATGCGCACAGCATTCCCGCCTCCGGGTTCCCGCTCAGATAGCACTGGGCGAGCTGCAGGATCGGGGCCGCGCAGCGATATTTTTTCGACAGCTGGTATCGGGTCTGGAAAAGCCGGTCAGGGGTCGGGCGGTCGGGCCAGAAAGATTGCTCCGGATCCCGGAACGCCCAGCAGTGCTTGCCCCGCGATAGTTCCTCGATCAGCATCCAGTCGTCATCCGTCAGGTCCTGGCCTTCATCCACCACCACGGCGTCCCAACCAGGATCCAGCGTGGGCAGAGCTTCAACTACGGTCTCCAAAACCACGCCCGACCAGAACTTCGGGGTATCCTCGACTACGGCGTCCCTGCCCGCTTGTCTGAGGAGCTCAACGGCGTAGCGCTTGATGGCCCAGACCGCGAGATTGGGCTGATCGATCTGCTCGTGCAACCAGCGGGCCAGCGCTTCTGTGAAGCAAAGCATCAGGACTCTCTTGCCCCTTCCCGCCAGCTTCCGGGCCAGGGTCAGGGCGAGTGCGGTCTTGCCCGTCCCGGCCCCGCCCGTAACCAGGACCGAGGTGTTTTCCATCAGCCCCTGCAGGACGGCGAATTGTTCCTCGTCGAGCCGGATGCGGTCCTCCTTTTCCACGCGGGCCTGCAGGCCGAAGCCCATCTCCGGCACCCATCGTTCCCCCCAGAGGTCGTGGATCGCCTGAAGCCACGGCCCTTTGGCGCAAGGTCCTTTGATGAGCGCTTCCTGCAGCACCTCCGGAAGCGCCTGGTCCAGCCAGCGCAGGTCCTGGGCGCCGAGAACGGTGCCGGCCAGGTCCGATTGGGCAGGTTGGCGGTTGAACTCCGTGTCGGGGAAGCAGGTGGCGATGCCGCAAGGTGGCGCGGGTGTG
>JBGQNR010000036.1:0-36639 GCA_041501225.1 Acidobacteriota bacterium | reverse complement strand
GGCATCTGCGGCGTTGGCGCTCCTCGACGATGTACAGCGACATCACCTGCGTCGCGCCGCCTTGCATCTGCCCCCGCGGCGCTCGGAACGCGGCCCCTCCTAATTCTCGGACGGGCTCCTAGTAAATGCAGGCATCAAGGATGGAGAGAACCTCTTCAAGCACCCCTTCGGAGGCGCTCCCAATTAGGTGGGCCTTGCGTGCACGACAATCGATCGACTTGACCTGCTCAACCATCACAAATCCGGTGACTTCTGGGTGATTAGGAATGGCGACATGGAAGGGGAATCTCCGATCTTTGTTGGTGAGCGGGCAAACGATAGCAAGACCCGTATGTTCGTTAAACTGAGTGTTGCTCACGACCAGTGCAGGTCGGCGGCCTCTCTGCTCATGGCCAGACTGAGGATCGAAAGTAACGGCAATGAAGTCGCCTTTTTTCGGGACGTAAGGCCGCATTTACCACACCTCTCTGCCGATTGGTTTTCCCCAATCAATTTCCCCAGTCTCATAGTTCTTGGGAATACGTGACACCAGCTCTTGCAGGCTCCGTTTGCCGCGGATGCGTTGTATCGGAGCAATAATAATCGTGCCGTCCCGTATGGTTACGTCGACGTTATCACCAACCGAAATGTGCGCGTCCTCGAGCACCTGCTTGGCGAGGCGGAGTCCCTGACTGTTCCCCCATTTCTGAACCTTCGTGACCATCTCCGCACCTCCGTAGGATATACAATGTATAGCCCACAGAGAGATACCCTGTCAAGTTCGCTGGTAGCTCGTTTGAGGCCTAACGCCAGCGCTCAGCGGCGCGGCTTTTTCGCGTCCGCTGGAGCAGGTAGTTGGCCGGACGAGCTTTTTCGTTAGAGCGGCATGACATTGCCGCCCCCAACATAGAGAGTCTGGCCCGTGACCCATCGCGCCTGCTCTGAGGCGAGGAAAACCACGACATCCGCGATGTCGTTCGGGGAACCGATGCGACCCAGAGGAATACGCGGCATCACCTGTGCCTCCAGCGTCGGCGACATCCAGCCAGTCTGAATGGGGCCCGGGGCGATGATATTGACAGTTATCCCGTAGCGAGCCAACTCCCATGCTGCGGCCCGTGAGTACGACTCGAGCGCGTGCTTGCTCGCACCGTATGAGATTGCCCCGGGGTGTGCAGAGGACGCGTCGGTACTGATGTTGACGATACGACCCCACTTCGCATCGCGGCCGACGTGTCGCCGAGCGAACTCAGCCATGAGAAGTGCCGTGGCGCGGCTGTTGACCGCAAAATGCACGTCGTGGCTCTCGGGAGTCAGAGGGCCGGCATGCTCAGCCGAGCCCTCACCATACACCGGTCCACCTTGGGGAACGAACGTGTCGTAGCTGCAGTGGGCGGCATTGTTGATAAGGACGTGGACCGGCCCGAAGCAGGCTTCTGCCTGATCGAGGAGTTCGCGGGCGCTGCTTGGTATTGTGAGGTCGGCCTCCCACGAGTACGCCTTGCCGCCTGCGCAATTGACCTCGTCAACGATGCCTTGAGCTGTACGGGACTTGACCTCCTGATAGAAGGCCTCGCCGGGCGTGTCACCCGGTTCAGTGGGCGACGCAGGTTCGCGGAAGTAATGAAGAAAGACATAACAGCCCAACCGAGCGAAAGCTTTTGCCGTCGCTGCCCCGATCCCATGGGGGTTATTCGCGCCCGTGATCAGCACGTGTTTCCCGTTGAGGCCTGGGTCAATCATGAGTGTCTCCTTGTCCGGCTAACGTAGAGGTTTCTTTCTGGAGTCTCTCGCCGGAAAATCGGCTGGCAGAGTTGGCCAAGAGACTCCAGAAAGAAACTGTTGGACTAAACCTCTCGCCGATCTATGAGGATTGTATCATCGAATGGCTGGGCTGGAGAAAAACTGGAGTCGGGGGTCAGGTCTGGAATATTTACTTTCCAGTCTGGGGCGGATTCTTCACTCACACCAAAAAGTAAATTTTCCAGACCTGACCCCAATCTTGACCCCAGTCTCCAATATGGCGGTGGCTATGCCAATTTTTGATTCCTTGATCATCTGACGAACCACTTGCCCCGGCTTGATCGCATTCTCTCACGAAGAATCCAAGGAGCGGCAGAGTCTGGTTATCTGCTTTTTTATTGAAAATACAGGACTCTCCTTCCTTGACGCGCGCGGTAGCCGATGCTTATGATGGTTAAGGACTTGCCGGATTGGCAATTGGCTCAATGTGAGTGGTGAGTCCACCTGTGAGGATTGAGTGAAAGGCAGACCCATGCGCGGCGGGGGCAGCACCAACCAGGTGGTTGAGTTTGTTCGCGGCTTAATCAGCAAGCGGGCGCTGCGGCCGGGCAGCCGGCTCCCCGCCGAGCGCGACCTGGCGGTGCAGATCGGCGTAAGCCGGCCGACGGTGCGCGCCGGGCTGCGCGCCTTGGCGGCCATGGGCATCGTGAAGACCCGGCATGGGTCTGGCACCTTTATTTCGGAATCCCCGATGCTCGAAAGCGAGCCCCTCAGTTTCCTTGCCGCGCTCCATGGGTTCACGCGCGAGGAAATGTTTGAAGCCCGTCGGATCCTTGAGGTAAGCGCCGCCGGCCTGGCTGCCGAACGGGCGACAGCAGAACAGCTGGCAGCAATATCCGATGAGGTCACGGATCAGTATGCCTCGATGGCAGATCCGCAGGCTTTTCTCGTCCACGACATCCGGTTTCATCGCGCGGTGGCTGCGGCATCCGGGAATCCGATCGTGGCGTCGCTCGTCGAGATGGTGTCGGCCCTCTTCTATGATGAACGCAGCAAAACCGCGGCGCGCGCCACGGATCAGAATCACCAGGAGGCGGTCGAACGGCACAGGCTGATCTATAAAGCCATCCGGGCGCACAAGCCCGATCGCGCACGCGCATTAATGAACGAGCACCTGCAATCGGCGAGCGCCCATCTGGAACAAGAAGAGCATTAACGCTGGATGCGTGCGGAACCGCCTTTGGCAAAGGCCCGAACCTGCTCGACCGTTGCCATGGTTGTGTCGCCCGGAAAGGTAGTAAGCAGCGCGCCGTGCGCCCATCCCAGCTTGACGGCTTCCTCCGGCGGCTCGCCCGTGAGCAGACCGTAATAGAATCCGGCAGCGAATCCGTCCCCACCCCCCACGCGATCGAGCACATCCAACTCACAGGTCGGTGAGCTATAAGTCCGGCCGTTGATCCAGGCAACCGCGCCCCAATCATGCCGGTTAGTGGACTGGACCTCGCGCAGCGTGGTGGCGACGATTCTGACCTGCGGGTGCTTTTTAGCCACGTGTTCCATCATCCCAAGGAACATTCCGGGATCAAGCTTGGACTTTGCGGCCACCTCGGGCCCTGGGATCCCCAGCCCTTTCTGCAGATCTTCTTCATTGCCCACCAGGACATCCACATTCCGGACAATCCGCCCTATGACCTCCGCGGCGCGCTCCTGGCCGCCCCAGATGTTCCAGAGCTTCTCCCTGTAGTTGAGGTCAAAGGAGATTACCGCCCCGGCAGCCTTGGCAGCCTTCATGCCTTCGATGATAACCTCACCGGTGGTTTCGGAAAGCGCCGCGAAGATGCCGCCGCTGTGAAACCAGCGGACGCCGCCGGCGAAGATGGACTTCCAATCGAAATCGCCCGGTTTGAGCAGGGCCGCCGCCTCATTGGCCCGGTTGTAGAAGACGACCGGCGCACGCACGCCATGGCCGCGGTCGCTGTAAACCGTGGCCATATTGGGGCCGTTGACGCCATTGTGCTGGAATCGCCGATAAAACGGCTTGACCCCTGCCGCCTTGACGCGCTCGGCGATCAGGTCACCGATCGGATAATCGACCATCGCCGTCGCAATACCGGCATTCAGATGGAAGCAGTCGGCCAGGTTGGCCGCGACGTTGTACTCACCGCCGCTGACATGAATCTGACACTCTGTTGCCTTGCGAAATGGGATGATTCCCGGATCGAGGCGATGAACGAGGGCGCCAAGAGAAACAAAGTCCAGTGCGCCTCCTGCGCGGATATCGAGACCGTAGTTCATTCCACTCTCCCTGGTTAGCTCAGGCGGTGTACGTTGATGAAGATGTCTCGCCGCCACGCCCCGTCCAATTAGTGTGGAAGAACTGGCCGCGGGGTTTGTCGATGCGCTCATACGTGTGGGCGCCAAAGTAGTCGCGCTGCGCCTGCAGAAGGTTGGCAGGCAGGCGCGCGTTGCGGTAGCCATCAAAGTAGTTCAACGCGGTGGTCATCGCCGGCACCCAAATGCCATTGAGCACGGCAGCGGAAATGACCCGCCGCCACGCTTCCTGAGACTTCTCCATCGTATCTTTGAAGAAGGGATCGAGCAGCAGGTTGGCGAGCTGGGGATTCCGATCGAACGCTTCCTTGATCCTGCCGAGGAAAATCGAGCGGATAATGCATCCACCGCGCCACAGCAGCGCAATGCCGCCGTAGTTCAGATTCCATTTGAATTCCGCCGCCGCAGCCTTCAACAGCACATACCCTTGAGTGTAAGAGACAATCTTCGCCGCATAGAGCGCCTTTTCGAGATCGTTCAGGAGCTGCTTTTTATCGCCGGTGAACTTCGGCGCTGGACCGTGCAGCGCCTGCGCTGCCGCGACCCGCTCTTCTTTCGTGGCCGAGAGGCAACGGGCAAAAACTGCTTCGCTGATCAACGTCAACGGGATGCCGAGATCGAGAGACACCACGCTCGTCCATTTGCCCGTGCCCTTCTGACCCGCCGTATCCAGGATTTTGTCGACGAGCGGCGCGCCATCTTCATCCTTGAAGGCGAGAATGTCCCCCGTGATTTCGATCAGATAGCTATTGAGATCTCCCTGATTCCATTTCCTGAAGACTTCGTGCATTTCCGGAGCGGACATGCCTACCAGATCCTTCATGATCTGGTAGGCTTCGCAGATCAGCTGCATATCGCCATACTCGATCCCGTTGTGCACCATCTTCACAAAATGCCCGGCGCCATCGCTGCCAACCCAGTCGCAGCAGGGCGTACCATCCTCGACCTTCGCGGCAATTGCCTGGAATATCGGCTTTACATGCGGCCATGCCGCGGGAGACCCACCCGGCATGATCGACGGTCCTCGCAGCGCTCCCTCTTCCCCGCCCGAAACACCTGTGCCGATGAATTGCAGACCCTTGGATTCGAGGTATTTGGTTCTGCGAATCGTGTCGGGGAAGTGCGAGTTGCCGCCATCAATAACGATGTCCCCCTGGCTGAGGTGAGGAATGATCTGCTCAATGAAATCATCCACCGGCTTCCCCGCTTTCACCATCAGCATCACCTTGCGCGGTGTCTTGAGGGAGCCCACAAGCTCTGCAATGGAATGGGTCCCAATAATCTTTTTTCCCTGCGCCCGTCCCTGAATGAAGTTATCTACCTTGTCGAGCGTGCGGTTGTAGACTGCGACGGTAAAACCCCGGCTTTCCATATTCAGCACGAGATTCTCCCCCATCACGGCAAGTCCAACCAATCCGATGTCTGCTTTCTGTTCAACCATGGTTGCTTCCTTTCACTTTTCTGTTTTCCTGAGGCGGTAGAGCATCTCTCCGGCGCGCGGCACCACCAGAATCCCTTCGTTTTCGCGCCCCTGCCACTCTTCGATCCTGATCCCCGCGGGATCCGTGTAGCCCAGATTGATGCGCCGGCACCGCTCTTCGGGAATCCCCGTCGCCAGCGTCACCCGGATGCGCGGAGTCTCGATGCCTTTGGCCGAGTCATATTTCCCCAATCCCTTGACGTGAGTCGAGTGGGCGAGAACGCCGCCGGGATAATGCGCGAAACGCGGCCACTCGGCCAGGAAGTAGTCGCGGCAGTGGTAACCCACTTCGTCGATGATTCTCCCATGCGTATAGCTGACCTCGGTGATGTGCGGCGCATAAATAATGACCTCGCCGCCATCCGCGACGGCGGGCTCGAGCTTGTACATCCCTTTCGCCGCCGTCCACAGATCGTCGTACATTTCAGGCATGATCGATAGCACACGGCGGTACGGCCGGTCGACATAAATGATGTGAGTCCGGGCAGAAAGATCCGCTGCCGCACGCCACGCATCCTGTGGCGTGCCAAAATAGAGCCCTGCCAACCCGGCATGCGTGACGACCAGCGCAAGACAGGCCAGGGGGCGATCGATCATGGAGGCCGCGCGATCGATGACGGCGCGAACCGGAGTATACCCCGCGCCGATCACGTGATAGTTGGTAATGATGGCGCCTAGCCAGTGCGTGAAATTAATGATCTCGGAGCCGGCAATCCCGGGGAAAAGGTACTTGTTGCCGCCGGAGAAGCCGACGACCTCGTGGGGGAACACAGGCCCGCAAATCAGGATCTGATCGTAATCGAAGATCAGCTTGTTGAGTGAAACTACGACGTCGCGCTCGAGCAAGCCCCCGCTGAGTTCTCTGATTTCGGCCGCCGAAATGGTACCAAGGGTCGCGAAGGTATCCGGGTTTTCCCAGTGGTGGTTGAAGACCCGGCTGCGCCCTGCCTGTCCATTAACCACCGGCCTCCCGATCAGGCGGCTCAGCTGCGAGTCGGACATCGGCTGATGCGTCCCAAGTGCGACGAGATAGTCGAGCGCAGCCACACGTGGGCCGGCTTCGGCTTCCATGGCATCCCAAATCGTCGGCAACGGCATCGTTCGGGTGCCGTCTGGAATGATCACCAGCAGGCGCCTGCCGTCGAGTGCCAATGATCCCAGCCCCTGGCGCACCACGCTGCGGACATCCGCAGGCATGAGGTAACGGCCAACGGATCCCAAGCCCAAGACGCCGGGAAAGGCTCGATCTGCCGCGGACACTTCTGTCGCCGGATCAAAACTCATAGTACCTCTCCCTCCAATCAGAATACTCCCAAGCGATCCTCGGACGACCCCTGGGAAAGAGGACGCTTTCAAAGGTCATACCACTTGTCATAAATTCAGTCAACTATATATCGCGTCCGCACTCTATTCCTGCCCAAACGAGCCTATCATCCCGAACAGGCAATATCCTCTAGATAATTAAAATAACAACCTTTACTGGATTCAAACTTGACTCTTCTCAAACCAAACAGATATTCAATCCAACGCGCAGTGGTCAAACCAAATACACGGCGATGCAATTAGAATCTTCCGGCTGAGCCGGCCTTTTTCCCGGGAAACCACGAAAACCGCAGATTTCCCTGCAACGAACCTCTATTGGCAGCTCGCGCGTTATCATTCTTCCCCTTTCGTCTGGCGACACTGCATTTTTCGCATGCGTTCTGGTCCAACCCTGGGCCGGATGTGGTATACCTTTCAGCCGCAAGCGTCAGCTGCTGAGGAGGAGGAGGATCCTGATGAAAAGCCGCGCATATCACATTTGGATGCCGATCCTGTTCGGGACGGTTCTGGGGGCAAGCGCATGCACTCGTAAGATCGAGACAAGCCGCATTCAAATCAATATCCTGCAGGACAAGACCGCAGCCACCTATGTCAACGGCTACCGCAAGACGGTGAGCGGACAGGTGCTGGCGTATCACTCTTCCCATCCTGACGCAGATTCGGCGCTGCTGGTGCGAGCCAACAAGGAAGTGCCCTCGATCTCATGGGAGACGGATGCTCTTCCCGCTGCGGTCGAGGGAGATAGTTATCGGCTGGTCTGGCTGGCAGGGCTTGATCGCGCAGGCTGGCCGGGCAAAGAGGTTCACACCTTCGATTTTTACATCAACGACCAACTCTGGTTCACCTTCAAAAACCTGAAGGACGACACCGCCCAAAAATGGAAAGTCACAGGCAAACAGGGCGCTGAGCTTTCGTTTGAAGCAACGATGGTGGACAGGGCAGGAGACCTCTTCGGCTATATGTTCCTGAAGGTCCCCAGGAGTGAGGCCAAGCCCGGCTTGCCGTTGGCGCTGCGGGTACAAGGCAGGGATGAGAACAGTCTCGACTGGTATATGGTGCTGCAATACTCGTTCCGATTCACTCCCACCTTGCGCGCCGAGCCTGCCCTCACGGCGCAGGGCAAGCAGCTCCTGCGTTTGAGCTTCGATAATCTGCAGGAAGGCAGAGCGATGGAGGTCAGCGCCGAGGGCATGGAGCCGGTCAAGCAGGCTCTCAAGGTCGGAGCCAACATTCTCTATGTCTCCATCCCCGCAGTCGAGCTGGTTCATGAGATCCCGGTAGTGATTAGCCTCAATGGTGAGTTGGCTCAAAGAACGGCCTTGTGGCTGAAGCCGGTGAACCGGCGTGAGCTTTACCTCCTCTCCTATTCCCACAACGACATCGGCTATACGGATATCCAGCCGAACATAGAAAAAAAACAGTGGCAAAACCTCGACGAGGCCTTGCGCCTGATTAAGCAGACTCAAGCGTATCCCTGGGAGGCGCGCTACAAGTGGAATATGGAGGTCATGTGGCCGCTCGAAGGCTACTTGGCGCAGGCTTCCGAACAGAAACGACAGGAGGTGATTCAAGCGGTGCGCGACGGCAACCTCGGGCTGAACGCGCTCTATGCCAATGTGCTGACGGGGCTGGCGAATGCTCCCGAGATGGCCCACTTCACCGATTACGCGCGCCGATTCTCCGAGCAATATCGCGCGCCGATCACGACTGCGCTGGTCTCCGACATTCCCGGTTTCACGTGGGGCATCGTTCCGGCATTGGCGCACAGCGGGGTGAAATATTTTGCCAGCGCCCCGAACTCCGGGGATCGCATCGGCCACGTGCTCGAACAGTGGGGGGACAAGCCCTTTTATTGGACGTCGCAATCCGGCAAGGAGAAGGTACTCATGTGGGTGGCGGGCGCAAGCTACGCGAGCTTTCACGAAGGGGACCTGAGCCGGCTCGGCGATGAAAAGCTACTGCGACTCATGAGGAAGCTCGATGACGGCGGCTATCCGTACGAGATCCTCCAACTCCCATACACGGTCGGCGGCGACAACGGGCCGCCCGATCCCAATCTTTCCGATTTCGTTAAGAAGTGGAACGAGCGCTATGCTTCGCCTCGGCTCATCATCGCGACACACGCACAGATGTTCGCAGACTTTGAAAAGCGCCACGGCGCGAGCCTGCCGACCATGACAGGCGACTTCACTCCCTACTGGGAGGACGGCGCGGCATCCACCGCTGCCGAAACCGCGTTGACTCGCCATGCGGTCGACCGGCTTATCCAAAACGAAGCCCTCTTCGCCATGCGCGCGCCTGCATCCTTTCCAGCGGAGGAATTCCAGGCGGCGTGGAGAAACGTCGTCCTCTGGGATGAGCACACCTGGGGAGCGCATAACAGCATTTCTGAACCCGACCTGCCCGAAGTAAAGGAGCAGTGGCGGATCAAGCGCCAGTTTGCGCTCGATGCCGACAACATGTCCCGGGCGCTGATGGGCCGCTGGCGCCCGCCCGCCGGGCCGAAGAATGCAGAAAACACCGTCGCGGTGTACAACACGAATTCCTGGCCGCGTACAGATCTCGTCTTGCTGACGCGCCAGCAGAGTACCGCCGGGGATTGGGTGGTGGATGAGAAGGGAAACGCACTCCCATCCCAGCGTCTGACGACAGGTGAGCTGGCGGTCCTGCTCGAAAACGTGCCTCCGTTTTCTGGCCGACAGCTGATCGTCAGGCCGGGAAAGGCGAACAATCGGGGAAGCTGCAAAGTGTCCGCGGGAACGTTGGCAAACTCCTATCTTTCTCTGTCGATCGATCCGAAGCGCGGTGGCGTGGAGAGCCTCACCTGGGGAGATAAAACAATCGAGTGGGTGGATCGAACCAAGGGGCCGGGCCTGAATCAGTATCTCTATGTGCCGGGCAAGGACGCGCGCGATGCGCGCGAGCCGGCCGGCGTCAAGGTGCGCGTGAAGGAAAACGGCAATCTCGTGGCTTCCCTCCTCGTCGAGGCCAACGCGCCCGGATGCAAGAGGTATGCCGCAGAGTATCGTGTCGTGGATGGTCTTGCCCGCGTGGACATCATTAACCAGATCGACAAAGCGAGGATACGAGAAAAGGAAGCGATCCACCTCGCCTTTCCCTTCCTGCTTCCCGACGGGCAGCTGCGCTACGATGTGGCCAACGGCATCGTGCGCCCCGAGTCGGACCAGCTCGCCGGCTCATGCAAGAATTTCTTCTCGATTCAAAGCTGGGTGGACGTCTCGAACAGTGATCGCGGCGTCACCTGGGCTTCTGTTGACGCTCCCTTGATCGAGATCGGCGCGATCACGGCCGAGCAGCCTTGGGCACAGAAAACGAAATCTTCCTCCAGGTTCTATGCCTATCTGATGAACAACTACTGGCACACGAACTACAAGGCAGACCAGGAAGGGCCTGCGACCTTCCGTTTCTCGATTTTGCCTCATGCCGGTTTCAGATCCGAGCAGGCAGTTCGGTTCGGAAGGGAATGCAGGGAACCACTGGTTGTTGTGCCCGATGATCAGGTCGCTCAACCTCCAGCTTCGTTGTTCCGTGTCCGGCCTGCGGAGGTTCTGGTTTCCTCGCTCAAGCCGCTGCCCGGCGGCAACGCATGGCTGATCTGCCTGTACAATCCGACAGGCACCGATCAAAACGCTATTCTGGATTGGGACCCGTTATCGGCAGTAACCATCAGTTCGAGTGACAGCTGGGCACGTGCCGGAGCCAAAATCAGCGGTGAAATAAAAATCGCCGCCTGGGACAGTGTGTATGTACGCGTCGAGAAAGGCCTCGCCCGCTCACGCTGAGAGAGACGAATCCTGAGTGAGGGGCGGGCGGTTTGTCACTTATGATCCATCATTCGTCCCGGTCATGCAAGCGACTGAGGACCGCTTGAACCGTGGTGCTCAGGCCGTTGCAGTGGAGGGCGCGCTCGATGAGACGGCTCTCCAGTTGAAGATCAAACAGGGCTTCACGGTCCGCAGGGGCAAGGTCAAACCAGGACGGTGAGGGCAGGATGCGGCCGGATGCATTCCGCTCCCGGAATGCGGAGGAGGCCTTTTCGATCAGCAAATCTCTCGGATCGTCGGTCATGACAAAATCTCCGCAAGGCGCACACCCCGCTTTTCCAGGCAAGCCCGCAGAAGCCGACGGGCCCGGACGATGTTCTGGAGGAAGGTGTTCCCCTTCATGCCTACACGCGCCGCAAGCTCTCGATCCGGCCGCAGGCCATCGCGCAGACGGGCAGACAGCGCAGTGCGGGGCTGTGACGGCAGGCGATTTAAGCAGTCCTCGATCGCGCGGGCTAGAGCTGGATCGGACGGATCAGGTTCGACATGGCCTTCAGGAAGGTCATCCAGCATGCCGAGGTCGACGAAACGATCCTGGCGGTAGCGGCGCATCTCCTCGAGGGCTACATTTCGTGCCACTCGATAGGCAAACTTGAGTGCGGCATGGTCCCCTCCCAACGTCCGGCTCCGATCGAGTGCGAGAAGCCACATGCGCAAAAACGTCTCCTGAACCACGATTTCGACATCCACCGCGCGGGCGTAGCGCTGCAGGCTCCGGCGCAGCGGGATTTCCACCATTCCCATCCACGCCGCAAACGCCTCCCGGTCTCCCAGGCGGGCGCGCCCAAACGCCAGGTCCGCGCGGTCATCCGTCATCAATGAGTTCCCTTTCAATCTTCATCCAATCGCAATGTGCAGGTTGACGGTTCCGACTCCAAGGATGTGCCAGCTGATCTGCACTTCCTGAACCTGCCAGCTGAAACGATCCTCGAGCTCCAGCGCCATGCGGATCGTGAGTCCCGGATGATGCGGCCCCTGCGGGCTGCTTTCCTCGCCCAGCACAATCGCGTTGCACACCGTTCCATCGCTGAAGTACACCTGTACAATGGCCCCATCGTACGGCAACATGAATCCGGCTGCGGGCGCCTCAAATTCAAAGGTGAGTCTGGAGCCGTCCAGCCATAAAACGCGCGCGCCGAAAATCTCCAGTTCGCTGCCTTCGCTGCCGCTTTCCGGGGGGCCAACAGATGGCCCTCTTGCATCCAGTTGCTCTGCAAAACACTCATCCCTCTCTTCAACATCCGCGCGATCTTCCAACCTTAACGGCATCGATTCTTCCATGAAAATGTGGCGGGCAGCCAGGGGAGGAGCTCCCCCCAGCAAAGACGTCATTATCCCAGAGCGGCTGATCGACGGCGCAGTCAACCCGGTCCCTTCCGCCGAAACCTCGGCAGGAAGTTCGACCGGCAGCCGTTCCCGCCGGCGCGGATCTTTCGGGTCGACCGTTGGGTCTTCGGAGATCGCAACCAGGCTGGTTTTCCGGCTGGCGATCCCGTGCCTCAACCCAAGGCGCTCGATGTCGGCTTCGAATGCGCCGGTCTCTCTGCCCTTGCCGGCAGCAGCCAGGCGCAGTTCGACGTCAGCGATCGCCTCGCGGCCGAAGAGCGCCCCGAGGGGAAGCGCAGTTGATCCTAGGGTCGTGATCGCTTCCGACCGCGCTTCTGGAATCTTGAGCTGTCGCACCCAGGCTCCGGATTCACCGGCATGTCTGCCGCGAATTTCCAGTGTTCCGCCGACCGGTGCAATCTCCGCGAAAAGCACGAGCGGGTGTCCCTCCAGGACATCCTGTGGTCGCGCCGGAGCCAGTGACACCAAAGCCGTTCCCTTCACTTCTACATCGGTCAGGACTGGCCGTACGGTAGCCTGCAGGAGACGCCTGGATGCAGCCCGCGCATCGTCATCATCTCCCACCAGAATTTCTACACCCCGCCCCGCGCGTGCAACGCCGCGGGTCAAGGTCCGGTTGGGGGCGGCGCCAATGCCCACCGCGTGGAGCCGTGCGCCGGGAACCAAACGGCGCATGACCTCGCCGATGACTTCGTGCTCGAAGCCGATGTAACCATCGGAGATCAGGATAACCTGACGCTGCGAATCGCGTCGCAGCGGTGCGAGCGCTTCCACCATGGCCTGGGTCATCTCGGTCGAGCCGTCCGCATCGATCCGGCTCAGCGCCCTCAGCGCCGCATCGACATTTTTCTCACTTGCTTCCATGGGGCGCGGAACCACGTGCTGCACGGTGTTGGCAAAGGCCAGAATCTCGAACCGGTCCCCCGGGTCGAGACTGCGGAGCAACTCTTCCGCCACGATCTTGGCTCGCTCGAGCGGCTTCCCCGACATCGAGCCGCTGGCATCGAGGAGGATGGTCAAGTCGCGGGCCATGCCCTTCTGGACAGCGGCAGGAGGCGTAAGCGTAAGGAGTACGTAACGGCCACTGTCACACGGCAGTCCTCTTCCTTCAACGAGGCGGATACCAACCTCCCTTTGCGCGGCAGACCAGCGGACCACAAGGTCGCGATCAAGTTTCATCTGTTCGCGCAGCACGACACGAACGCCGCCATCCAGATCTTCCACGCCGATCTCCTGACCAGGCGCGTGAGGGTGGATCGCGTCTGCCAGGCCATCGGCCACCAGCAGGCTTGCTTCCAGTCGCACCGGCGTGCCTACGCCGGCGGCCCGGTCGACATCAAGTTTCCCGGCATCCGGAACCCGGCCCGATCCGCCCTGGTAGCGAACCCCGGCAACCGTCGGGAAACGGTACTCCCAGCGCGCTGCCTCCTTGCTTTCGGCCGGCAGGAACATCAATGGCTGCAGCACCTCGATCTCTACCGCCACCGTTTCTCCCGGGGGCAGGCAACCGAGTCTCTGAGTGAAGGTATCGGCTCGATCCTGCTCGAGCAGTGCGGCCGTGCGCCCCTCGAACAGGGCTTTGCGGTACTGCTCCTTGGCCTCCTCGCGCCGGCGCACTTCGCCACGGACGACCCGCTGGCCGAGGCGCATGGCATAGCCGATCACGGCGCCGCTTGCGGGCAGCGGCAGGGTGTAAAGCACCTCCAGCGGCTCCTCATACGGATTGCCATAAGTCTGAGTCAGGGTGGTGGCCGCAATGCCCCCCTCGGCACGGCCTGTGATACACGCCGATTTCAATGGGTAGTTGCGTCCATCCACGGAAACCAATCCCGCGGGACAGGTTGAATAAGTGCCGGTCATAACGCTCGTATTTGCCATATCCATCCTCCTGTTATCCGGATATGACTCGAAGGGTGCTGTTTGTGACAGTAAATCTCACTTAATCGCCCGCGCATTTGAAATAAACGAAAGTTCGCCGAAACATTATATACACCTGCGGTTGATAAATCCTTTTCTGCGTGCATCTGCGGTTGATCGGTTCCCGCATCTGCGTTAATCTGCTTGCATCTGCGGTGAATAAATCCGCGTGCATCTGTGATTAATGGGAGGGAGTCATCCATGTATCCTATTCGAGGTGTTTTTCTTGTGCTGATCATCATGACATGCATGTTATCGGCTGCGGATAATCAAAACGCGGCCCTTGACAAAACGAATCCGTTTTTCTCGCCGTACACGACGCCTCTCAACACGCCTCCGTTCAATCTGATCAAGAATGAGCATTTCGTGCCGGCCATCAAGGAAGGCATCCATCAGCAGCAGGCGGAGATCGATGCCATCGTCAACCACCCGGCTGCTCCCACATTTGCCAACACCCTGGCAGCCTTCGATGCCAGCGGGCAGCTCCTTTCCGAGGTGAACTCGGTTTTCGGCGCGTTACAGGGCGCCGACACCACACCGGCGATTCAGGCCATTGCCAAGGAATTAGCTCCGCTCACGGCCGCGCATACCGACAACATCCGCCTGAACGAAAAGCTCTTCACCCGGGTGAAGACGGTGTACGACCAGCGCGCCAAGCTGAAGCTGACACCCGAGGAGCAGTTCCTGCTCGAGAACGGCTACCGCGATTTCGTCCGCGGCGGTGCCCTCTTGAATGAAAAACAGAAGGCTCAGCTCCGCGGTCTGAACCAGCAGCTGGCGATGGCCTCTCTCAAGTTCGGCGATAACCTGCTGGCCGAAACCAACGATTTCAAGCTGGTCCTGGAAAACCGCGATGACCTGGCCGGCCTGCCGCCCTCGGTTGTGGCCATGGCTGAAGAGTCGGCGAAGCAGGTCAAGATGCCCGGCAAGTGGGTTTTCACTGTCCAGGTGCCGAGCATGATCCCGTTCCTGCAGTATTCGACGAAGCGGGACCTGCGCGAAAAACTCTACCGCGGCTATATCATGCGCGGCGACCGCGGCAATGAGCACGACAACAAGGACACCGTGCGCCAGATCGTCAATCTGCGCACGGAGAAGGCGAAGTTGCTGGGCTATGCCAGCCACGCCGCCTTTGTCGAAGAAATCAACATGTCCAAGACCCCCAAAGCCGTCGATGACTTTCTCATGAGGTTGTGGGTCCCGGCGATCGCGCGCGCCAAGAGTGAAGTGGCCGACATGCAGGCGATCATCGACCGCGAAGGCGGCAAATCCAAACTCGCGCCATGGGACTGGTGGCATTACGCCGAAAAGGTGCGCCAGCAAGAGTACGCGCTCGATGATGCCGCACTGCGCCCCTATTTCAAACTCGAAAATGTCCGCCAGGGAATCTTCACGCTGTGCGAGAAACTTTATGGGCTGAAGTTCAGCGAGCGGCGCGATATCCCGGTCTACAACCCTGAAGTCCAGGTGTTCGAGGTACGTGAAGCGAGCGGAAGCTATATGGGAGTCGTATATTTGGATTTCCATCCCCGGCCCGGCAAGCGCGGCGGCGCCTGGTCAGGCTCATTCCGGCGCGAGTATTACGATAAGGGAAAGCGCATAGCGCCCCTCGCCACGATTACCTGCAATTTCACGCGCGCTACGGCCGACGCCCCCTCCCTCCTCAGTATTGACGAGGCGCAGACTTTCGCTCATGAATTCGGGCACACGCTGGCGACGCTGCTCTCGAACGGCACCTTCCGCAGCCGCTCGACGCCGCGGGATGGGGTTGAGCTCCCCTCACAGATCATGGAAAACTGGATGCTGGAGCCCGAATTGCTCAACATCTATGCCAAACATTACCAGGCCGGCGCCGTCATTCCGGCCGATCTCGTCAAGAAGCTCGAGAACAGCAGCCTGTTCAACCAGGGTTTCGAAACCGTCGAATACCTGGCAGCTTCCATTCTCGACATGAAGTGGCATGAGATCACCGCACCTCAGCCCACCCTGGACGTCGACAAGTTCGAAACCCAGGCGATGACCGGCATCGGCCTGATCCCGGAGATCACGCCCCGTTACCGGACCACCTACTTTAACCACATCTTCAACAGTGGCTATTCGGCCGGTTACTACGTTTACATCTGGGCCGCACAGCTCGATGCCGATGCCTTTGAGGCCTTCAAGGAAAAGGGTCTGTTCGACAAGGCGACCGCCCAGTCATTCAGGAAAAACGTGCTCGAGAAATACGGCGCCCTCGACCTCATGACCCAGTACAAGGCGTTCCGCGGCGCCGAGCCGAAGATTGAACCGCTGCTGAAACGGCGCGGCCTCTTGGAAGTCAAGAAGTAGCAGTAAAGATTTAATCACGAAGAACACAAAGTCTTTTGGCTTCGTGTTCTTCGTGGCTGCTTTGAGGAGATCGTCTTATTTGCGTGCGGCTGATGGCTTCAGGATGAGAGAACGCAAATTCATCAAGCCGGCGCCGGTGATCTTCGAGCCTGCCGGCCGGACCGCAATCACGGCCACTCCGGCTTTATCGATTGTGATCTGTCCCGCTTTCACCACGACGAAATCGTCCCAACTGCGCGTAGCTGCGATCTTGACGGTCAGCTTCTGATCCCCGACTGCGACGACATATTCGTTGCCGGCGCTGGCCGGCTCACAGGCATACGTGACCTCCACATCGAAGGTGCCGGGCCTGACAATCTGCGGAGACCACTGGACGAAATCGCCGGCGGCGCTCCAGTATCCGATGTTGGGCACGCCGCCTTTATCCTCTACCCGGGCGCGAGATCCTTTGATTTCTGCATCTTCAGCCAGAAGACTGAGGTTGCCGTCTCCTGCTTGTCGCAGCGGAGTGTCGATGACCTGGGTTGTGCCTTTGATTTCCACAACGACCACACTGGCGATTGGGTCGGGCGCCGCCGCCGGGACGCTGATGCGGGCGCCCTGCTCGATCGTCGCAACTTCGAGCGGCCGGGCGCGATCGGCCAGGAGATAGGCTTTCGCCACCTGATTACGTATGGGCACGACCAGGTTGCCGTCAGCCGGCCATTGGAAAACGTGCAGATAGAGCCGGCCGGGTTTCTGGGTGCATTTACCGAACGCCAGTTTCTTGAAGGGGCTTGCGCTGGTTCCGTAGATCGCTTCGCTGTTGACCTTCATCCACTTGCCGATGTCGGCCAGACGTTCGATCGAGGGTGCGGGAATCAGGCCTTCTGCGGTAGGGCCGACATTCAACAGGAAGTTGCCTCCTTTGCTGGAGCTGTCGATCAGCATGCGGATCAAGGTCGCCAGGGATTTCCAGTTGTTGTCATCTTTCTTGAAGCCCCAGGTGTCGTTCATGGTCATGCAGCTTTCCCAGTCCACGCCGGCCCCGAAGCCCGTGGCGGGGATCTCCTGTTCCGGGGTGCCGTAGTCGCCGACCGCTCCGGCACCGCTGCTCATTCCGCTCATGCCCGCGCGCGCTTTGCCCACGCGGTTGTTCACGATGACATTCGGCTGTAGAGAGCGGCACAATGCATACAGATCGCGGCCCATGTCCGCTGTCCAGTCCCCGATCCACTCGCCGTCAAACCACATGATGCCGATGCGGCCATAGTTGGTGAGCAGCTCTTTGACCTCCGGTTTCAGGTAGTTCTCCACATAGCGGGCAAAGTTTGGATTGGATGGCGCGTTATTGTAGTTGGGGTAGCCGATGCTCTGGGCGTCTCCATGGTGCCAATCCATGATCGAGTGATAGAAGCAGGAGGTGATACCGGCCTCCCTGCACGCGTCGGCCAGTTCTTTCATCGGATCACGCCGGAAAGGGGTCGACTTGACGATCGTATAGTTGCTGATCCTGGAATCGAACATGCTGAAGCCGTCGTGGTGTTTGCTGGTGATTACGATGTACTTCATGCCCGCAGCCTTGGCGATTCGTACCCATTCTCTTGCATTGAACTTGATGGGATTGAATTGGTCGGCCAGCTTCTCGTAGTCAGCCACCGGAATCCGGGCGGAGTTCATAATCCACTCCCCGATTCCGCGGATCTGCTTGCCTCCCCACTCCCCGGCTGGCTGGGCGTAGAGACCCCAATGTATAAACAGTCCGAAGCGAGCCTCGCGGAACCAGGCCATGCGCTGATCGTGCTGTTGCGTTGTTTCAACAGGCGGGGCTGCCTGCTCCCTGGGCTGGGCAGACCAGGCGAATATGGGAATCGCCAGAATCATCCATAAAATCTTACGCATGTTTGCTCCTTTGCGCCGGTAATGTTGCATCATTTCTATCCCTACGTTTCAGGCAGAGCAAGGTTATTTTGCCCATGAAAGTGGGCGTCGTGCGACGCACCGCGCTCATGTCCAAGGATTATGCGATCCCAAGCCCCGGCCGGCGCCCGGCGCCTACTTGCCATCGCGCACCCTGGCGCATGAAAACGCCCTTAGAACCGGTCACCCGCGTTTCTACGCTTGTGCGGAGGTCGGAGGTCGGCATTTTTAAAACAGGTTATGGTATCCGCAGAAATCAGAGCAGCCATGATTGTCATAGATCTGGTGGGGATGCACGTTTGGCGTTATAGTAGGCGCCAAATACGGAGGGGTCGATATGCTGATCGCTTCGCAACTTCGTCCAGGAATGGCCATTCGTTTCGAAGGCAATAATTTTAAGATTATCAGCTGCGAGAATCATCCGGGGCAGGGGAAAATGGGTGGCGTGGTTCACGCGCGGCTCAAGAATCTTTCGACAGGCTCATTCTGGGAGCACAGCTTCCGTTCCGAACTCAAACTCGAGCTCATCCCGGTGGAGAAACGATCCATGGAGTTTCTCTATGCGGATGCCGAGCGCAGTTATTTCATGGATCCGGTAAATTTCGAACAGATCGGGATCGACAGCACCATTATCGGCCCCGGCAGTTGCTTCCTGCAGCCGGGCATGCAGCTGCCGGTGGAGTTTGTCGAGGCACAGCCCATCAGCGTCATTTTTCCTGACATCACCGAAATGCGGGTCGCAGAGACCGCGCCGGCTATGCATCAGCAGCAGGACAACACCTGGAAAAAAGCGCGCCTGGAAAATGGCGTCGAACTCATGGTTCCGCAGTTTATCAAGAACGGCGACATGATCCGGATCGAGATCGAAACATTGCGCTACGTGGACCGCGCCAAAACGGCGAAGTGAGCGCTGCAGCCGGATGCCTGACGGCTCGTGATCACTTTTTCTTCTTGCCGAACAGGTTCTTCAATACACCGCCGAGCGTGTTTTCCGCTGCACTCCCCTCCTTTCCGGGAACCGAACCCAGGAGGCTTCCTGCAGCGCCTTCAACATCGGGGACAAACTTAGGATCTTCGGTAGTGCCGCGGATGAAAAATGGCACCCTGAGAGTGTCGCTCCCTGCAAAGCGAGCTAAATCACGCGCGAATCCCTGGGATGCACTCAGTCTGGCCAGCATTTTGAAATTCAGGGAACGGTTTGAACCTACGATGCCGTCGCCGGTCAGCTGGCCCAAAGCTGGGGCGATCAATGTGAATCCGCTCACTTTGATCTCCGTCGGGGTCAGCCGCACTTCGGAAGCAAGTTTTTCGATGTCTGTGCTCGAGCCGGTTTTGACCCCGACCAGCGAGGCTACGGTTGCCATCTGCGCGCCCAGATCGTATCCCGTCAGGCGTGTTCCGGAGAGATCCAACGTTCCCGTGGTCACCATATTTTCGATCGGGCCTTCCGTGTCCATATTCATACTTAGAGTTCCTCCCTGGAGGGAAGAACCTCGAGGCAGAACAACCCCTGCTGCCGGCAGTAATGCCTCCAGATCCTGCACCGGCAAGCCTTCGCCGCGGAGTTTCATTTTCAAAACTAGGACATTCCCACGCAAATCATAGTGCCCATCGAGGTGCGCAACGGCTTTTTCGAATGTCACCTTGGTGTCTTCAAGGATTCCGGACTGATTCTTCAAATCGTGGCGGAGCGCGTAATCCAGCGCTACCGGCCGGCCGGCAGGAGAGCCGGCTTTGACGAGTTTCAGCCTGTCGACGCTGGCGCGCCCTTTGGTCTGCACCTGGCGGCCGTCGGAAGCAAAGCTGCAATCGAAATCCAGGAGACCGCCGAGTCCTGAAGAAGAGTCGACAAATCCCGAACCGACGAGATCGAAATGGGTCAAGGTGAAGGAGGCCTCCAGGGGGGTCAATGACAGGTCGGTGCTGTTCATGGGACCCGCTTTGCCTTCGAGTTTCGCACTGCCGCCGCCGGGCAACGCCGCGGTCAGGGCAAAGGGGAAGACCGAGGTGAAGGAAAGGTTGTGCGCCGTGATGTTGACCTTGTCAAACAGGTAGGGCTTTAGGCGTCGATCTCCGCGAACGATTGTGACCCGGCCGTTCGTGATACTCAGAGAGTCGATCGATACGTGCATGCTGGAAGTCTGCATTCCCCCTTCAGCGTGATTCTCGGTCGGTGCGGTGCCTGAACCTGCTCCCAGGCTGGAGAAATTCCAATCGCCGGACGGGGTACGCACGAGGGTAACCTCCGGATTCACCAGCGATATTGAAGTGACATTCACCACCCTGGAAAAAATCAACGGTTTCATCTCGACGCCCACGTGCAATGATCGCGCACGCACAAAGGGCGCGGGGCTGAACTTCGGGTCGTCGGCGATCGCAATGTCATCCGCGTCGATACTGCCGGACAAGAGGGAAAACTTCAGGTTGCCAACCTTGACGGCGCGGCCGAGAGCGCCTGAGAGTTTGGATTCGAGCACGGGTCGGAATTGGTTTGCATCAATGATGAAGGGGAGGGCAATGACCGCAACCACGATCAGCGCAACTGCGATCCCCACAACTTTCAGAATGGCGTTTCTTTTCTTTCGACTTTCGCTCATTTTCCACCTGCCGATGAAAGCAGAGCTTCTGCTGTTAAAGTATGAGCTATAATGGAGTGTTTAGGAAAGAGTATTCAAACCAACCACAGCAACTGTGAAGGCCACAAAAACCTCAAGACGGCTCTTTCGCTTCCTTTGCGGTCGCCGAGGCCTTCGCAGTTCCTTCTTTGGTGAATGCATGGTCTCCAAGAGCGCAAATCTGCTCCGCTGGCGAAGTGAATTCCCGATCCTCGAGAAAACAGTGTATCTCATCAGCAACTCACTCGGAGCCATGCCGCGCGGCGTGAGTGACGCGCTGCAGGAGTACGCCGGCACATGGGCGACGAGGGGCGTGCGCGCCTGGGGTGAATCCTGGTGGGAGATGCCGGTGAAGCTAGGCGACCTGCTCTGCCCGATCCTGGGGTGCGGTCCCGGCGAGATCTCCTTCCATCAGAATGTCACCCTCGCGGAAGCCATTGTGCTGTCATGCTTCGACTTCAGCGGTTCCCGGCGCAAGATTGTGTACACTGACATGGAGTTTCCATCGGTGATGTACCTTTACCAGGCCCAAAAGGCTCGCGGGGCGGAGATCTGTGTTGTGGATTCCGCGGATGGGATCACCGTGGAGTTGGGCCGATTGCTGGCGGCAATCGACGAACGGACCTTGCTGGTCCCGATCAGCCACGTACTGTTCAAGAGCGCCTATATCATGGACGCGAAGGCGATCATTCGGAAGGCGCACGAGGTCGGGGCGATGGTCATCCTGGATGTTTATCAATCTGCGGGAATCCTACCCATTGACGTGAAGGAGTTGGAGGTCGACTTCGTCATCGGCGGCTGCCTGAAATGGTTGTGCGGCGGGCCGGGAGCCGCTTTCCTCTATGTGCGTCCCGATCTGCTTCCCCGCTTCGAGCCGAAATTGACCGGGTGGATGGCCCACCCGAACTCGTTCGCCTTCGAAACCGGCGATATGCGGTATCGGGAAGATGCCTTCCGTTTTCTCAACGGCACGCCGCACATTCCGTGCCTCTACGCAGCGCGACCCGGCCTGGAGATCCTGGGAGAGATCGGCATACAACGAATCCGCAATAACTCAATGCGCCAGGTTGCCTGCCTGATTGAGCTGGCACGGGAGCAAGGATTCCCGCTCACCATCCCGGAACGGGCGGAAGAGCGGGGTGGAACGGTCGCGATCAACACGCCGCATGCCTACGAAGTCTCGCGCGAGCTCCTGCGGAGGGATTTCATCATCGACTATCGGCCGGGCGCCGGCATCCGCGTGTCGCCCCATTTCTACACCACCGACGATGAGCTGGCGGCGGTAATTCGAGCAATGCGCCAAATCCTCGACACGCGCGCTTACGAGAAGCACATCGGCAAACGTAGTTTTGTCACCTGAGTTTTTCACATGATTTATCATTATTGCCCTAAGGGCTGGGTTCGGCCTGATTGCGTTCATCTTGACCTGAAAGTCCGGCGTTCGCATCTATCCTTGGCGAGAGATTGTCTAAGGTGGGTGATATCGCCCGGCATTGATTGAGGCATGCGCTATGGCACAGGAGACCGGGGAACGAAAGATCGCAACCGCGGAACAGGCTCGTAAATTCCTGCTGGTTCTGTGTCTGATTCTGCTGGTGTTCACTCTCGCATCAGCAGTTTTTGACCTCCGGGGAATCGACGAGCAGTATGACCAGCTTGCGACCGAGGTCGGCCGTTCTTTTTATCAGGCAATCAACGTCATGCGTCAGTGGAATTTTGACCAGGGCGGAATTTATGTCAGGTTGACCGAGGGCACACTTCCTAATCCATATCTGATCGACCCGCTGCGGGAAGTGGTTACGATCGAGGGATTAAAGCTGACCATGATCAATCATGCCCAGATGACGCGGCTGCTCTCCGAGTTGCTCACGCGTCAGAACGGCATCCATTTGCACATCATGAGCCTGACTCCTGTCCGTCCCGAGAACAAACCGGACGCCTGGGAGCAGCAGGCGCTGATCCATTTTGAGCAGGGAAGCAACGAGGAGCACGTGATTGAGCCCGAGGCCGGCGCCAACGTTTTTCGCTACATCGCCCCCTTGCGAACGAATGATTCCTGCCTGCCGTGTCATAGCAGACCGGAAGAAACAACCCATAAGGTCCGCGGCGGAATAAGCGTCGCTTTTTCTTACACCCCATTTGAGCGCGCCATCACAGGGGAGCGAAGACGGATCCTGATTTTACACGGGATGTTTCTCGGCCTTGGGCTTGGATTGATCGTGCTCGTGGGGACAAGGCTGGTCCATAGCATCGGCGCGCTCCAGGCTTCTCTGCTGACCATCAAGCGGCTCGAGGGATTACTTCCAATCTGCTCGAAATGCAAGAAAATCCGAACGCCTGGCGGCGACCATCGCAAACAGCATTCCTGGGTAGCCATCGAAAGCTACATCGCAGAGCGTACCGATGCGGAATTCACCCACAGTCTCTGCCCTGAGTGCAGCCGGGAGCTTTACCCGGACATTTTCCCGGATCGTGAGACCGGTTCCCAGTAAATCCCGAATGGAATGCAAGCCGGAATACGCGGGGCCCGTGGTTTCACGGCCAAGGCACCTTGATGATCAAGATCCGGTTCGGAATCTTTGACGGATCGACGTTGCGCTGAACCAGCTTTTTCCGGCCTTGCGGAGTAAAGTAGGTCACCTCGACATCGACCCGCTTCACGTCTCCCAGCCCGAAATGAACCGGCGCCTGACTCTGCGATGTGTACCCGCTGCCGCTGTCCATGATTCGGCCGCCAACTACCCGGCGCGTTCCCGCGGCATACAGCCGCACCTCCGAACCCGCGCGTGTGCAGCGGCCCTTGCGATCGAGAACCAGCACTTGCAACGAACGGCGCGCCAGTTCCTCCGGCAGCAGATTACGGAATAGTGCATTTCTCCCATCCGGATTATTATTAGCTACCGCGAGGTCGATAGCGCCGTCCCGATTGTAGTCCACCCATTGCAGGCCGTGCGTGGCGCCATGCTTTCGGAACAGGTCGGGGGTGACATCCACGAAATGATCTCCTTCATTGTGATACAGGTAGTCTTTTTCATTCACCGCCTTGTCAAGGTAGGAGGATATATAGAGGTCGGGGCGTCCGTCATTGTCAAAGTCGCCCCAAGCAGACGGCGTGGCCCGCTCGCCGCCCATTACGCCCATGCGCGCGGCAACGTCGGTGAATTTCCCGTGGCCGTTGTTCTTGTATAGGAAATTTCTTCCATAGCCCGCCACGAAAAGGTCGAAATAGCCGTCATTATCGAAATCGATCACGCTTGGCCCATTGCTGCCAATCCGGCTGGGGTCATTTCCCTCCATTCCCAGCTCGGCGGCGACGTCGGTGAACCGGGAGCCGTCGTTGCGCCACAAGCCGTTCTTATCCCCATCCTGATTGGCGACAAACAGGTCCATGCGGCCGTCCTGATTGTAGTCGAACCAGACCGCCCCGACCGTCCTGCGCGCGTCATCGACGCCCATTTCCCCGGCCACATTGCGGAAGCGGCCGCCCTCATTGTGGAAGAGCATGTTGGGCGCATCGCGGAAGGCAACAAAGAGATCGACCTTGCCATCGTTGTCATAGTCGACCCAGACGATCTGGCGCGTCTCAAAACCGGACACGTCGACCCCCATGGCCAGGCCAACCTCGGTAAAATGCCTGCCGTTGCCGTCATTGCGATACAGCTTGTTGGTCGCCCCCGAACGTTTTGAGAAACCGACATAGAGGTCCAGGTTGCCGTCGCCGTCAAAATCTCCCCAGGCGGCGCCGCGTGTGTCGAGGGTGTCGGCGATACCGGCCTCCGCAGCGATTTCCCTGAAGATCCCCTTGTTATTGCGGTACAGCTTGTTCGGCGAGTTTCCCTTCATGCCGACGAACAGATCCAGATCGCCATCGTTGTCGAAGTCGGCCCAGCAATTCGGCTGGCCGCCGGAAATCCCGAACAGATCCGATTGAACCGCTTCGAAGCGCGGCGCGTCAGTTCCTCCCGGCGAGGGTTGGCCCTTTTGTTGGATCTGCGCCGCAAAAACGAAAAGGCAGGAAACTGCCAGGCAGGCGGCAATGCCTGCCCAGGTCCCAGGATGACGAGTCATACGAGGCCCCCTTGCGCGGAAGTTGTGATGCCTGCCGGGCGCTTGATGCGCATCGGCTGCTTAATGGACAGCTCGATAGTACCGTTAGCCGATCCCGCTCGCAAGGAAGCAAACCACCAAATGCACGGCGCGGAATATCCACAACCTAAAAGCCTCAATGCAGAGACCGCAGAGCACTTTTCGTTTTTGATTGACTTCTCCCTGTGGCCTCTGCGCCCTCTGTGGCCTCTGCGTTGAGCTGTTGCTTTTCTTGTCTAAATGGCAAGGAACTGCACGTAAGTAGTGCAAAACACACAAAATTGGATTGGAGATTGTCAGCGCTTGTCCAGGACTTCGATGCGCGCTTCACTTGGACCGCGTTCTTTTTGCATCCGAGCCGAGATTGCTTCGGCCTGCCTCATGACCCGAAGGAGATTTCCTCCGAGAATCTTGCCGAGATCCGCGTCGCTATAGCCGCGATTCATCAATTCGGCCGTCAGTGCAGGATAGCAGGAAACGTCTTCGAGACCCACCGGAGTACTGGTGATGCCGTCGAAGTCGGACCCGATACCCACATGATCAATTCCGGCAATCTTGCGCACATGTTCGATGTGGTCGGCCACCTGCCCGATCGTGGCCCGGGGCGCCGGATTCTCCTGGTCCCAGCGAGCGATACCTTCCTGCACGGATTTGTCGCTGCTGCCTGACAGCCCTGCCAGGCGCTTGGTTTCCTGGTCGCGCCGCTGTTCGTACTGCAAGACAGCCGCAGATGTGAATCCCTGAACGAAGCTCACCATCACGATGCCGCCATTTTGGGGCAGGCGTTTGAGCACCGCATCGGGCACATTCCGAGGGTGGTCGCAGAGAGCACGGGCCGAGGAGTGGCTGAAAATCACCGGCGCGCCGCTCACATCCAGGGCGGCATTCATTGCATCCGGAGAAACGTGGGAGAGGTCGACCACCATCCCGAGCCAGTTCATCTCGCGGACGACTTCCTTCCCGAATTCCGAAAGGCCGTTTACCTTGGGAGTGTCGGTAGCCGAGTCCGCCCAGGCAAGGTTCGCCGAATGAGTCAAGGTCATGTAGCGAGCCCCAAGCCGGTAGAACATGCGCAGCGCGGCGAGGGAGTTGTCAATCGCATGCCCCCCTTCGATCCCGATCAGCGATGCGATTCTGCCCGCCGCGTGAATGCGCCCGACATCCTGCGCGGAGTAAGCCATCTCGAAGACCTCGGGATAGCGCCGGGCCAGCCTGAAGACGGTGTCGATCTCCTCCATCGTAGCTCGCACGGCCTCTTTCCCCTGCATGTCGGCGGGAACATATACGGACCAGAACTGGCCGCCCACACCGCCAGCGCGCAAGCGCGGAATGTCGGTCATGAGTTGATGCTGAGGTTGGCTGAGATCGATCTTGGACAGGTCGCGGCCAAACTTTTCACGCAGCGCCCATGGCAGGTCGTTATGCCCGTCGATGAGTGGCAATCGCTTGTGCAGCGCGCGCGCCCGTTCGATCGGACTCGATTGAATCGACGATTGAGCATTGGATGCGTTTTC
The DNA here is from genome assembly GCA_041501225.1 of Acidobacteriota bacterium. Taxonomy (GTDB): domain Bacteria; phylum Acidobacteriota; class UBA6911; order UBA6911; family UBA6911; genus JAFNAG01. The sequence continues at coordinate 10,232 of JBGQNR010000036.1, read as the reverse complement.
GTTCACAGTCATCACAAGTAGCAGTAGAGCCACTCCGGTCGATATTCCGCGAAACATGAAATCCCCCAAGTATTCGCAGGATAGCAGGTCAGACCTGGATTCTGAAGGTGAGAATTGGAGCGGCAAGCGGCGAAGAGGGGGTCAGGTCTGGAAAATTTACTTTTCGCCGTGCAAAAAACAAGGAACTTTCAAAAACTAAACATTCCAGACCTGACCCCGGTGCGTCATGGAGTTTTCCAGGACATCCAGGCCTTGCTGCAGTGTGGCGTCATCGATGACCAGCGGGATGAGGAAACGGACGATGTTGGAGTACGTGCCCGCGGAAATCAGCACCAGGCCGCGGCGCAAGCACTCCATTTTCAACTTCGCGACGCAGTCGGTGGCCGGCTCTTTGCCGGTGCGGCTTTCCACGAACTCGATGCCGACCATCGCGCCTTGAGCCCGGATATCGCCGATGCGAACAAATCTCTCCTGCCATTGCCGGGCACGATGGCAGATCTGAGCGCCGATTTGAGAGGCCCGGGTGCACAGCTGCTCACGTTCGATCTTCTCGAGCACTTTGAGAGCCGCCGCACAGGACACCGGATTGCCGCCGAACGTGCCTCCGAGCCCTCCCACCTGCGCGCTGTCCAGGATTTCCGCGCGCCCGAGAACTGCGCTCAGAGGCAGACCGTCGGCCAGTGCCTTGGACAAAATCACCAGGTCCGGCTCCAAGCCCAGCTGCTGGAAGGCGAACATGGAGCCGGTTCGGGCGAAGCCTGTCTGCACTTCGTCCACGATGAAGAGAATCCCATGCTGCCGGCAGATGTGTTGGAGTCTGGGCAGATACTCGGCAGGCGGCACGACAAACCCGCCTTCGCCTTGAACAGGCTCCACGATCAGTGCCGCCACATCCCCCGGCGCCACCTGGTTTTCAAAAGCATCCTTCAGCAGGTCGGCGCAGGCGACATCGCAGGCCGGATAGGTGAGTGTCAGGGGACAGCGATAGCAGTAGGCGAAAGGAAGCCGGTATACCTCCGAGGGGAACGGTCCGAATCCGGCTTTATAGGTTTTTGTTTTGCTGGTCAAGGCGAGGGCCAGCAGCGTCCTGCCATGAAAAGAATTCTGGAAAGTCAGGATCGCCTTTCGCTTTGTGAAAGCGCGGGCGAGCTTGATGGCATTCTCAACTGCTTCCGCCCCGCTATTCACCAGAATGCCTTTTTTTGGAGCCGCTCCCGGGAGCAAACCGATCAGTCTCTCGACCAGGGCCAGGTAGGGTTCGTGCATGGCCACGTGGACACACGAGAAGAGCAATCGGTCTGCCTGCTCGTGGACTGCCGCGACCACTTCTTCCGGGCCGCTGCCAACAGCCAGACATCCCAGGCCGCCCGCGAAATCGATGAAGACATTTCCGTCTACATCTTCGAGCAGCGCTCCCTCCCCCCGTCGAATGAAGATCGGGTGGTAATGGAAGATCGCGCGCGGAAGCAGCTTCTGACGCAGTTCCGACAGGGCGAGAGAGCGCGGTCCCGGGATCGGTCCCAGCTTTTCAGGTTTGAATTCCAGCCGGTTCAAGACCATGGGTTAGTAGTTTTTCGTCGGCAGCGGCACAACCATAAAAGATTGAGGTTTGCTGATCGGCGTTACCGTGTCGCTGGTCATTTTACCGAGCGTTGCCGTGTAGCGTCCCGGCTCAACCGCAGGTGCGCCACCGCGGCCGCCAAAGCCGCCGAACCCGGCGCCGGCCGGGGGAACCCCCGCAGCTCCACCGGCACCGCCGGCACGGCCCGCTTGCGCACCACCCGCAGCCCCGGCACCAGCGCCAGCACCTGCACCAGCACCCGCTGCACCTGCGCCGCGGCCGCCTGTGCCACCGGCACCGCCTGCCACTGCTGCGGGCGCAATCAGATCGCCGCGCAGATTCCAGACCACGCGATGGATGCCGGGAGTTTTCGGCAGTTCCTGCGGCGCTGCCTGCCGATTCTCGCCCGGGATTTGATCGAGCCGGCGCACCTGTTTCCCGGTTTCGTCGGTGATCGTCACCACCAGTTTGGTGTCAGCCGGGAATGCCTGGCCCACGGAGTAGGTAAATACCGCACCCATAGGCGGATTCGGCGTAACTTCGTTGCCCCACGCCGCCTGCTCATAGCTGGATTCGGTGTATTGGTACGTCGTGCGCAGTGGGAACAGCTCGGCCTCCTGGCTGAGCGGTTGTGCGCTCACTTCGCGCAGTGCGCTGTAATCATCCAGGATGTAGAAGCTGCGGCCGAACGTGCCGAGCGCCAGGTCGTTCTCACGTTTTTGGATCGCCAGGTCGCGCACCTGGCACACGGGCATGCCGCCCCTGAGCTGCACCCAATGGCTGCCGCCATCGACCGTAAAGAACAGGCCAAACTCGGTCCCGGCGAACAACAAATTGCCATTGATGTGGTCCTGTACCACCGACCAGACGTCGTGCCGGTCCGGAAGATCCCCGGCGATGGACTGAAATGTCTGGCCGCGGTCTGCGCTTTTCAGCAGGTACGGCTTGAAATCCCCCTTCTGCCAGTTGTTGAGCGCGATGAATACGACGTTGGCATCGCGCGGAGATGCAAATACATCGGTGAGATACGTGCCGTCGGGCACGCCGAGGAACTTTTCGGTCTTGCGCCAGTTCTTCCCGCCGTCCTCAGACACCTGCAGCAACCCATCGTCGGTGCCGACATACAGCAGGCCTTCGATGAGGGGTGACTCGTCGATGCTGACGATCGTGCTCAACCGTGTTGTCGCCTGGTTGTACGAAACGGAATCGGTAGGCCATATCTTGCCCATGATCGGGATGGTGGTGGGGTCGAGGTTGCGCGTCAAATCGCCGCTCACCAGTACCCAATGGTCACCGCGATCGTCGGAGCGATAGAGGCGGTTAGCGCCCCAGTAGAGACGCGTCGCCGAATGGGGACTGATGATGTACGGACAATCCCAATTGGTGCGGTCACCACCGCCGCGTCCGCCACGACCCCCCTGGGCGCCTGCACCACCTGCAGGGCCGCCTGCCGCGTCTCCAGGCTGCTGCGGTGGGCGCGGACGGATGGGTTTTGAGATGCTTGTGCGCAAATCGAGCCGTGTGATACCGCCCTCCTGCGAGGTGGCATAAATAATGTTGGGATCCTCCGGATCCACGCGCGATTGGAACCCGTCGCCGCCGCCCACGATGATCCAGTCGCTCGTGCGGATTCCGACTCGGTTGACCGTGCGCGAAGGGCCGCACATCGAGTTGTTGTCCTGCGCCCCGCCGCAGACCTTATAGAATGGCTTGGCGTTGTCCACCGCGACGCGATAGAACTGGGTCACCGGCAGGTTATCGAAGTGCCGGAAGTTCTTGCCGTCATCATAGGTTTCATAGGCGCCGCCGTCATTGCCGACGATATAGTGGTTGCGGTCGGTCGGATCACACCAGACGTCGTGGAAATCGACGTGCACAGCGCCGTAGGGTTCGTTGTAATTAATCGGCACCGGCCTCCAGGTCTTGCCCCCATCCTCGCTGCGATCCAGGTTGGTATTGGCAGACCAGATTGTATCGGGCCGGATCGGGTCCACGTAGAGTTCGTGGTAGTATCCCGGATCTCCGCCGCGATAGAAGTCGTCCCCACCGCCCTGACCTCCTCCGAACCCGCCGCCACCGCGTCCGCCGGCAGCCGAATGCCCGAAGCGCGTCCAGGTAACGCCGGCATCATCGGACCGATAGAAGCCGGACTCATCCCGTTTGGCGTTGCACAGCGCGTACACCCGGGTTGGCTTGGCTTTGGGATCGACGCCCAGTGCGATGCGGCCCATGTCGCCCTTGGGCAGGCCGCCCGCAAGCTTGGTCCAGGTTGCGCCGGCATTTGTCGATTTGTAGATGGAGCTTTCCGGTCCGCCGCCGATGAACTGGCCGACTCCGCGCCGCCGCTGCCACGTTGATGCGTAGAGGACATCAGGGTTGTTCGGATCGATGACCACTTCGTTGGCCCCGGTGTCGGCGCTTACTGTGAGCACGGCCTTCCAAGTCTTGCCTCCATCCGTGGTCTTGTAGACCCCGCGGTCGCCGCCGCTTGACCAGAGCGGACCCTGGGCGGCCACATAGACGACATCGGAATTGCGGGGATCGATCTTGATGTTGCCGATGTGTTCGGATTTCTCAAGCCCGACTCGCGTCCAGGTCTTGCCGGCATCTGTCGATTTGTAGACCCCATCGCCGTACATGGCGGCGCGGGGATTCGAGTTTTCGCCCGTACCGAGCCACAAGACATTGGAATTCTTAGGATCGATGACGATGCACGCCAGGCTGAACGACCCGCCCTGATCAAAGATCGGCCTGAAGGTGATGCCGCGATTCTCGCTCTTCCATAATCCGCCGGCACCCGTTGCGATGTAGTAGACATCCGGGTTTTTGGGATCGGCTTCGATATCCGCAACCCGCCCGGTCGTCAGACTGGGCCCCAGGGTTCTCAGTTCAAGGCCTTTGAAAAACTCAGCCGTAAGGCGATCTGCGCCAGCGGGCCCCTGGCCCGCACCGACAACAACCGCCGCCAGAAACACAATCATGGGCAACGCAATGAATGCTCGTCTCATAGGAATCTCTCCATGGAAGGATTGGCATTTCTATCCCGACCACATGCGAGAAGCAAGCGAAATTTGACCGGATAAAGCCTTAGGACGATTCCAACGAGGCAGCTTCTCAACATTCGTTCTGCCAGTCTGAAACGATCCTGGAGTGCGGCATCCGACCCGCGATCCGAAGGATTCAGGGGTACAACCCTCTTCCTCTTCGCAGCCATGGAAGTGGATCACACGTTCGAACCGGTACTCCATGGCAATTCTTATTGACTCCCGCTCCCTATGGGAAGAAGATTCCCTCAACTCATAGATCTGAACTCAGATAAATGTAGCACTTAGGGTGGGTAGTGCTGTAGAGCAGGAACTCGGGATTCGGATCATTGCCTGAGGAGTCCCGGTTTGCCTAAGGGGAGGGTCGGGTTCCGCTTGATCGGCAAGACGCTCGGTCACTATCAGATCGTTGAAAAGATCGGCGCAGGAGGAATGGGAGAGGTTTATCTTGCGCACGATGAGCATCTCCAGCGCAACGTTGCCGTTAAAGCACTCCCTTCAGGCATTCTGACCGACGAGTCCGCCCGCAAAAGATTTCGCAAGGAAGCTCTGGCGATTTCCAAGCTGAGTCATCCTAACATCGGGACCGTGCACGATTTCGATACTCAGGATGGCGTCGACTTCCTGGTGATGGAATATATTCCAGGACAGACGCTGAGCGAAAAACTGCAAGGAGGCCCGCTCCTCGAAAATGAGATCATCGCACTCGGGATACAGATGGCCGAGGGCCTGGCGGCAGCGCATGCGCATGATATCGTGCACCGGGATCTCAAGCCCGGCAACCTGTTGATCACCCCCGATGGCAGGCTTAAAATCCTCGATTTCGGGCTCGCCAAGATGCTGAAACCGGCAGGCGAGGTTGCGGCAACGGAGACCATTACCGAGACGCAAGGCGTGGCAGGCACGCTTCCCTACATGGCGCCCGAGCAGCTGCTGGGTAAAACCGTGGACGCGCGCACCGACATTCATGCCGCCGGGGCAATTATTTACGAGATGGCCAGCGGCCGGCGGCCGTTCCATGGCGAGACGATTCCTAAACTGACCGATGCGATCCTTCACCTTACGCCGTCTGCGCCTCGTGCCCTGAATACGAGCCTGTCGCCGCGGCTCGAGGAGATAGTCTTCAAGTGCCTCGAAAAAGATCCAACATTGAGGTATCAGTCGGCGCTTGAATTGTCGATCGACCTGCGGCGCCTTAGCGCTCCTGTGTCTGCAGTCAGCGCGCCGCCGGTGCGACGGCCTTCGCACCGGTGGGTGTTCGTGGGCGCCGCAATGCTGGCGGCAATGGTCGCCCTGACATGGATCGCCGTAACCCTGATGCGCACTCAGCAGGCACGAAACCAGAAACGCTTGAGCACGGGCGCGCTGGCTTCAAAAAACTCAGAGGCGAATGAATATTATGAGCGGGCGATGATGTTCATGAACAGCGAATCCGACTTGGCACGTGCGCGGCAGATGCTGGAGCGGGCGATTGCTCTCGACCCCCGCTTTACTGCAGCGCAAGCGGAGTACGGATTTACGCATCTTTTGATGGTGGATGGCGGCTGGTCCAACGATTCGAGCTGGCTCTATAAGGCGGAGGAGGCCATTCGCCTGGTTTTGCAGGAAGCTCCCAACTCCAGCCGTGCCCACTCCGCGCTGGCCGCTGTCTATTGCTACATGGGGCGCAAAGAGCAGATACCAGCAGAGACGGAGACGGCCCTGCGTATCAACCCGGACGAACTGGATGGATATAACTGGCTGGTGAACTACTACCTGTTGAACGAGGACACCACCCGCGCGGAGGCCGTCGCCAGGCAGGCACTGGAGCGCGCGCCGCTGTTTTTCCCGGCGCGCATGAACCTCGGGGAAGCGCTCAGATACAAGGGGGATACGGCGGGAGCCATCCGCGAACAGGAAAAAGTTCTGGAGTCGGATCCCCAAAACGTTTATGCCATCACGAAAATCGCGAAGGCATACATGGATGTAAATAATCTGCGCATGGTTCGTCAAACCCTGGAAAGAAGCCGTCCGTCGGACCGGCAAAATTACCACATCCGCATCGCTTGGGCGCTCCTGCTGCTCCTGGAGGGAAAACGTGCCCTGGCAATCAAGGAGATGGATGAAGAGGTCTTGAAGTATGCGGCCGTGGTGTTCGACGAAACCGAGTTAGTGGCGCAGTTTTATGCGGTGCTGGGAGAGACGGCAAAAGCCATAGACTGGCTCGACCGGGCAGTGCGCAACGGCAATGAACATGCGGATTGGCTCCGCCGCGATCGCTCGCTGGCCGGTATCCGCGAGCAGCCCCGTTTCAAGCAGATCCTGGATTCCATAGCCCTGCGGCGCCAACAGCGGCAAAACAAATAAGTTCGCTGTTGGTGATCGCAGCGCGGCCGGACAGCCTAGTCCTCGGCACGCAAATCGCGGAATATTCCCTGTTCGGGATGCCCGCGGCCAATCGGAGAGCGGCAGCCGTCGAGCAGGTAAACCGGATCCCATGTGCGCATGGATTGGAATTACCCGCCGCTGCCAGAATGTCCAACGGCTAATTCTGGGATGCGGCCTCCACCGTCGGGCCGGGACTTGATTTTTCCCAGGGCGGCAGGATTTTGATCAAGACCGTCAGGATAATGAATGGCATCACCAGCAGCAGCACCGCCATCAGCAGTCCCTCGAACCCGGCCAATTCCATCTTGTACGCAGTCAGTCCCCTCAAGCTCTTGGAGAACATCTGGCCGCCCATGACGACATTCCATCTCGTCGCGAAAATGCCCAGCTGAATCAGGATCGCAGAAACAAAGTAGAGCAGCTTGCGCAACTCTTCGTTAAAGCGGAAGAGCTTGATGCAAATCAGAATGCCGAGCGGCAACAGCATCCCCAGAAGGACCTGGATGACGCCCAGGCTTACAAAAAGCTTATTCACCACCAGTTCCGTCAGAATGTGAATCGATTCCTCGCTCTCGTAGAGGCGATGAATGAAGTCGAGCAATTCGAGGGAGAAATCGACGATCACTGCATAGAACATGTACGAGGAGATTTTATCGATACAGCGGATATCGATATTCTCACCCCGGAGCGGAGTGATGATCATGTAGAGCAGGAGCACCAGGGCTATGCCTGACACGATCGCCGAGAAAAGAAAGACGATCGGCATGAGCACGCTGCTCCACCACGGATTGGCCTTGATCGAACCGAAAATGAAACCGACGTAGCCATGCAGGAGGAAGGCCGAAGGGATGCCGATGATGGTGATTCCCTTGACCGCTTTGCGATCAAAATCCAGAGCTTTCTCGCTGATGTCCTTAGAGAAGAGCGCAAAAATCCGGTAGATCCAGCTCATCGGGAATCTGGCTTCCTGTGCCCACAGGATCGAATCTTTGCGGTAGGTGAACCAGATCTCCAGAACCAGAACCACCATGAGGTACCAGGCATAGACAAAACCGAACATCGCCATGGCGGAGGACAGGTTGGGATTGAGAAAGATCTCGTACGAACGCTCCGGGTGGCTCAGGTGAAGGAGCAGCGGCAGAGGAGCAATGAGCAGAAAAGCGAGCGCGGTCAGGAGGGAGAGCCGATAAACCGAATAGACTTCCTTCACATTGAACACTTTGACCAGCGAGGCCAGGATGAAGGCTCCCGCCACGAGGCCGGTCAGATATGGATACACCACAACCAGAATGGACCAGTGGATTTCTATTTCATTCGGGTAGATGTATCCGGTCACCTGGGGCAAGAGCTCGTACAGCCGTTCGTTCATCGCACTTCTCCATCAAGTTCGGAGTAGAAGACCTTGGGCTCCGTGTTCATGTGCTGCTTCAGCACGTGGAGCTTGTTCATGCGCTCGAATCTCGTCAACGGGCTCGCGTTGCTGGCCAGGTCGCCGAAGATCCGGGCCTGGGTGGGACAAACTTCGACGCAGGCCGGCAGCAAACCGTTCTTGACCCGGTGGTAACAGAAGGTGCACTTGTCGGCGGTCTTCCTCACGGGATGCAGATAACGGGCGCCGTAAGGGCACGCCTGGATACAATACCTGCATCCGATGCACCGTTTCTCGTCCACCAGCACCACGCCTTCCGGCGTCCGGAAGGTCGCACCGACCGGACATACCTGAACGCATGGAGGGCTGTCGCACTGGTTACACAGCTTGGGCACGAAAAAGCTGCGCTGCACGTCGCCGCTCGCAGGCAACTCATGGTACGGGGCAATGCGGGTATCGATGCTGGACACCGTCACGCCGCTCTTCCTGATGACATAGCGCTCCACCCAGGTGCGGAAGTAGAAGGGCTCGATAGGAACCTCGTTCTCTTCCTTGCACGCCTCGACGCAGCGGCCGCAGCCGATGCACTTGTCAACTTGAATCCCCATGCCGTAGCGCGTAACGCTGTTCACGGCCGCCCGGAGCGCGGTCACAGCGCCTCCGGCCACCGCCGCCGTTACGGATAGCAGCTTGAGCATGAATGACCGTCTTAGCATGATCACTTTACCTCCGGCATGTGCGGATAATGACACTGCCAGCAGAGATATTTCTCGCCGTGGGTGTCCATATCCACCTTGGGTGTTCCAGCATAGGTCGACTTTTTGCCGTGACACTTGCCGCAGAATTCCCGCTCGGCGGGAATCGAAGCCTGCGTCGCCCGCGGTGCGACCTTATGCTGATCAGGAACGGTGTGACAGGTTGTGCATTCCAGCAACACGTGTGGAGAGACCGCCTTGGTTCTTGCAATCTCCGCATGGCATGCCTGGCATTCCCCGGGTGTGGTAGGCGGCTTCGGGTCATGCGGATTGTGGCACGAAATGCAGGGTTTGAGCGGATTATGTGCCACAGGATTGATCTGCGGAAAACCGGTGGGCCGTGAGGGATCGTACTGATGGCACAGGGTGCAGAACTCCCTCTTCCTGGGGGCGCTCGGCTTGGTCTCTGTGGGATTGCTGGCGTGGTTTTTGGCCGGGCCGTGGCAAGTCTCACAAGAGAGCGTCCGGTGATAGCCGGTCTTTTTCTTGTTGTACTCCTCATGACAATCCGCGCACGGCGCGGAGCCGGCATAGCGGACAGGACGAGCTATCTCCCGATCCATCGTCGACTTGATATGAATCGAAGTGTCCTTGATGTAAGGGGGCAGCTGGGATCTCACTACCAGCAAAACCACGCCCAGCAGCAGGAATACAAACAGGACTCTTGCCAGTTGATCCGGCAACTTTCGAAAAGGGTTCATCATGCACGCGCTCCCTAAACGGCGCTTGAGAGATTACTGGTTCATACACTAAGGTCGACGGGGACCCGCCCGAGAAATCGGAATATGGCCTTTTCGCTACTTTCGTTCCGTGAAAACCCCGAGTCGATCGATTAGATGGCAGGCAGCATGCCGAAAACCCCGGGTGACTGTCAACATCATTCTGTCGAATTCAGGTCTCCCATCTCCACCATGCTTCGGCCGGGTTGGCTGCAGCAATATGGCCCGGCCTATAAAATTACTGGAACGCAAAAGCGGTGTCATGCAGGAATAGCGCTAGGAGCCCGTCCGAGAATTAGGAGGGGTCGCGCGCATGGGGCTTGCGAGGCGAGCTCAAGGCGCGAGGAGGAGGCGATGTCGGTGCACATCGTTGACGACGAGCAACGCGGAGATCGCCCCGCAACCCCCATGCGCCCT
>JBGQNR010000035.1:0-36882 GCA_041501225.1 Acidobacteriota bacterium | reverse complement strand
CTTTTCCACAAGGGTCTTGCGGCATCCATGCCAACCGACGGCCAATGATTTGACCGGGATTTGCACAGCACCAAATAAGGCTATGCTCTTTCCTATTCCTGAGTGCGGCCAAAAGCTATAGGGGAGTTTTCAGGCGGTTTTTTCCACGAGTACGCCTTTGTCGAGGTAATGCCTCACTTTGGCATAGGAAGCCGCGCGCGGATCATGGGTCACCAGCAGGATGGTCTTATTGAACTGTCGATTGAGACCCTGCAGCACTTCCATGACCTCCACGGCAGACTCTGCATCCAGGTCACCCGTAGGCTCGTCGGCCAAGATGAAGGTTGGATCCGTCACGATGGCACGCGCAATAGCAACACGCTGCTCCTGGCCGCCGGAAAGCTGGCGCGGATAGTGCTCGGCGCGATCCGTCAAGTTCACCAGCTTGAGTGCCGTCAGGACGTGCTCGCGGCGCTCACGACGGCTGAGCGAAGTCAGCAGCAGCGGCAGCTCAACGTTGCCAAAAGCGGTCAGAACGGGGATGAGATTAAAGTGTTGAAACACGAATCCGACATGGTGGTTGCGCCAGGTTGCCAGCTGATCCTCGGTCATGGCGAGCAGATCGACATCGAGCACCTGGAGTTCGCCGCCCGTGGGACGGTCGATGCCGGCAATAATATTGAGCAGAGTGCTCTTCCCCGACCCTGACGGGCCCATGAGGCTGATGAAATCTCCTTCAAACACCTTGAGATTGATATGGTTCAAAACCGGGATTTCCACGCTGTCCCGCTTGAATTTCTTGCTCAGCCCCGTCATCACGATCAGCGGTTCCATGATCTCATCCTCTCGACAGTTATTCCCGTAACAACTCAATGAGCTTGATCCGGGCGGCTCGACGGGCCGGCAAGTACCCGCCTATAACACCGACCGCAACGGCAAAAATCACTCCCCGAAGAAGAATCCCGGGTGTGAGCCTGAAGTGAAAGAACACCTCGCTGAAGGTCTCGAAATTCGCCGTAGCGCCGGAAATGCCGTGCATCGGCAGCGCCAGCAGACACCCAAGGATTCCTCCCAGCAAACCAACCAGCATCGATTCGAGCAGGAAAGAGGCCAGGATGTTCCTTCTGCGGAAACCGATCGCGCGCAGCGTGGCCACCTCGCGGGAGCGGGACATGACCGAGCCGTACATCATGTTCATGGCGGCGAAACACGCGCCGATGCCCATGATGATCGCGATGAAGTTGCCGAGCAATTTGATCCCCATGGAGGTCGAAACCTGATCCGCGAAATACTTCTTCTGGGGCAGCGCCTGCAGGTTGATCCGCTGGTCGTCGGCAATGCGTTTACGGACCTGGGAGGAGGCAGATTCGTTCTCCACCCGCACGAGTATAGAAGAATAGATCGGGCGGTCCCAATCCTGGGCGACCGCGCCGTAATCGGCCCATACTTCCGAGTCATAGGCCGTGCCGCCTGCATCGAAGAGACCGACGACGGCCCAGTCGCTGCGCCCGAAATGGACGGTTGAGCCCGGCGTCAGATTCTGGAAGCGTTGAGAGAGCGAGCGGCTGGCGACCACCTCGCGCAGTCCGCTCCGGAACATCCTCCCCTCCACAATCTTGGTCTCGGGGCGGAGCAATAACGACTGGGAGGAGGTGCCCCGCAAAATGATGTTCGAACTTTCGCCGTCGATGCGCGTGTGGTTGACGTTCACAACGATTTCACCGACAGCCAGCGGTTCCTCGTTGGCGCCGCGCACAATGCCGGGGAGAAACCGGACGACCTGGAAAAGATCACGGTTGAAGTAGCTGTTGGTTTCGTTGAGCGATCCCTGGCGGATCACGATCAATTGATTGTCATGACCGGTCTCCACAAAGATCGCTTCCAGGCCGGCCACGAGCGCGCTCATGGTAATGAAAATCGAAACGGTGAGACCGATGCCGATCACGGTCATGGCCGTACCGGTGCGCCGGGCCCAGAGGCTGCCTAGGTTATATCGAAGCGGGATTTTCAATGCGTCTGCTCCAATCCGGCGCCGAAGCCGTCAATCGACTCCACGCAGCGCATCCACGACGCGCCTGCGAGCAGCCTGCCAGGCGGGGACGCCCGCAGCCACTACACCGACAAACAAGCCGATAGCCACGCACAAGGCAACAGTACCCAGGGTCACATTGAAGCGCTGTACAAAGCCCATCGTAATGGATGAGAGTTTGAACCGCATAAACAGCACTTTGGCGCCCAGGGAGCCGAGCAATGCTCCGGTCAAGGACAGCAAAGTAGACTCGCCGATCAAAAAGGCAAGGACGTGCGCTTTCTTGAAGCCCAGCGCTTTGAGAATGCCTATTTCTCTCACTCGTTCGCGGATCGACATCGCCATGGTGTTCGATGCCACCAGCACAATGGTGAAAATCACCACCGAAGCGATCGCCGTGATGAGAAGGCGGACGTTTCCCATCATCGCGAGGAAGCCGAGCACAAACGCCTTCTCACTTTCGGTCTTGGTGGGGGCAGTGCTGTTGCGAAAAAGCCCGTCCACTTGTGCGGCTACGCCGGGAACCACCTCTGGCGAGCGGACGCGAATCGAGTAGGTCCCGACAAAGTCGGCCCCGGAGAAGCCGCTCGCCTTGATCCCTTCGTTGAAGTATTCCCAATGAAAGAACAAGCTGCTGCCATCATCAGATCCGGCGCGATAGATCGCGCGCACCGTCAATTCAGGGTCGAACTCGAACAGCGCCCCGGTGAGATGGATTCGATCGCCCACCTTCCAACCGAAACGCCCAGCGAGATTATCCCCGACAAGTGCCCCGGTCCGGTCTTCGATGAAGGCCTGTTTTTCGATCTCCGGCACCTGCATGTCGGAGTTGACGACGAAGAACTGCTGGGTCTCAGTCGCAAATTGCGGGAAAAAGTTTTTCGCGTCCTTGTAGACGCCGCCGAACCACATGGACCCGACGACGGCATCCACCCCTTGGACCTGGGCGATCTTGATCCGGTAGGAAAGAGGCAGCATGTTGGCGAGAGAGACCCGGTGCCTCGTAATCAAACGAAGCGCCGACTCAGGAGTCGACGGCGGGCTTTCCAACTCCGTCAACAGGGTCCGGAGTGTGGTGATCAGGAACAGAGAAACCGCGATACTCGTGACGGTGAGGATCGTGCGCCGCCGGTTGCGAAGCAAGTTCCTAAAAAGAAACAGCAGGTATTTCATCCGTATCCTGTCGCATGCCTGTCAAAGCGTCAGGAAAGCTTATCCAAAAAATACCACGAGAACAAGATCAAGCCGTCGTCACGGATGGGAAGGATACGGTGAAGCGCTGGGCCGACCTCCGACCTGAGGCTAAAACGTTGAGGCCGGAGGTTGGCAGTCGGATTAAGAGCAGCCGCTGGTTTCGCCGCAGTTCATGCATTTGTAGCAGGATCCGTTGCGGACCATGATGCTGCCGCATCCGGCGCAGGTGGGCGCATCGTCGAGTGCATACATGGTCTTGAAGCCGTTCGCCTCATCCGGTCTGCCCGCGGGCGGCACGGGGACAGCGGTCAAAGGCGCAATGGGAGCGCTATCGCGGACGTGAACTCCGGTCTGAAGCTGCTCGTCACGCGGCAGAAACTTGGCAGCCAGCCACCGGAAGATATAATCGACGATCGATTTTGCATAGGGTACTTCCGCAGTGCCGGTATGTCCGGAGGGCTCGAAGCGCACGTGCGCAAACTTGTCAATGAGGACCCGGAGCGGCACTCCATACTGGAGAGCGAGGGAAATGGCTGTGGCAAAGGAGTCCATCAGTCCCGAGATGGTGCTCCCCTCTTTGGCCATAACCAGGAAGATCTCTCCCGGCTGTCCGTCATCATACATCCCGACGGTGATGTAGCCTTCATGCCCGCCGATGGAGAACTTGTGGGTGATAGCGCGCCGCTCGGCCGGAAGTTTGCGGCGCACCGGGCGGAAAGCCGGTTCTGAAGCCTGGGCGGATTTCCCTTTGCCTGCGGTCAGGGGCTGGGTGCGCTTGGAGTTGTCCCGATAGATGGCAATCGCCTTGACCCCCATCTTCCAGGCCTGGATGTAGGTCTCCATGATTTCCTCCACGGTGATGTGCTCGGGCACATTCACCGTCTTGGAAATTGCGCCGGAAATGAAAGGCTGCACCGCGCTCATCATCTTGATGTGGCCCATGTAGTGGATCGAGCGCGTGCCGCGCTGCGCCTTAAAGGCGCAGTCAAACACAGCCAGATGTTCGGGCCGCACGAACGGTGCGCCCTCGATGGTGCCATTCTCATCGATGAACTTGGCAATCACCTCGACTTGATCTTTCAGATAGCCGAGCTTGGCAAGCGCAGCCGGCACCGTGTTGTTCACGATCTTCATCACACCACCGCCGACCAGCTTTTTGAATTTCACGAGGGCGAGATCCGGCTCCACCCCCGTGGTGTCGCAGTCCATCATGAAACCGATCGTGCCGGTAGGAGCCAATACCGTAGCCTGGGCGTTGCGATACCCGTGGACGGTTCCCTCGAGCACTGCCAGATCCCAACTCTCCTGCGCCGCCTGCATCAAATCCTTGGGCGCGCTTCTGGAATTCAGTTTTTGCAGGGCATTCCTGTGCATGCGCATGACTTCAAGAAAGGGCTCGCGGTTGTCGGCATAGCCTGGAAATGGGCCTAGGGTCGCTGCGATACGCGTCGACTGCAGATAAGCCTCTCCGGTCATGACGGCGGTAATCGCCGCCGCAAAATCCCTTCCCTCCTCACTGTCGTAAGCCAGGCCGTTGTACATAAGAAGCGCTCCCAGGTTGGCGTAACCCATACCCAGCGGCCGATACTTGTGGCTGTTGACAGCGATCTTGTCGGTAGGATAGCTGGCGTTGTCGACCGTGATTTCCTGGGCGGAAATCACCAGATCGATGGCCCGCCGGAAGCTGGCGACGTCGAAATCCCCCTGGGCATCCACAAATCGCATGAGGTTGAAGGATGCCAGGTTGCAGGCCGAGTCGTCGAAAAACATGTACTCAGAGCAGGGATTGGAGGCGTTGATGCGCCCCGCATTCTTGCAGGGATTCCACTTGTTGATCGTGGTGTCGAATTGCATGCCGGGATCGCCGCAGATGTGCGTGGATGCGGCGATCTTCTTCATGAGATCCCGCGCCTTGAATCTCTCCACAATCTCCCCCGTGCACCGCTCCCGAGTCTCCGACATGCCGTCATGCTCGACGGCCTGCATGAACTCGTCCGTCACCCGCACGCTGTTGTTGGCATTCTGGAAAAAGATGCTGGCATATGCCTCTCCATCCACGGCACTGTCATAGCCGGCCTCCATCAGCACCCAGGCCTTTTTTTCTTCCTTCGCCTTGCACTCAATGAACTCCTCAATGTCGGGATGATCGATATTGAGGATCACCATTTTCGCTGCCCGACGCGTTTTCCCTCCGCTCTTGATGACGCCGGCGAAGGCGTCGAAACCCTTCATGAAACTGACCGGCCCTGAGGCGGTTCCGCCGCCCGACAGCCGGGCGCGCGAAGAACGCAATGGAGAAAGGTTGGTCCCGGTGCCGGAGCCCCACTTGAAGAGATGCCCCTCGGTGCGCGCCAGTTCCAGGATCGAGTCCATCGTGTCTTCCACGGAATTGATGAAGCAAGCCGAGCACTGCGGCTTGGGCTCGATGCCGCAATTGAACCAGACCGGAGAATTGAAAGAAACATACTGGTTCAGCAAGAGGTAGGAGAGTTCATCGTTGAATACACTCGCGTCCGCTTCGGATGCAAAGTAATCGCCCTTGATACCCCACTCCGAAATGGTGCGCACCACACGGCCCACCAGCTGGCGCACGCTGTACTCGCGCTGGGGAGTGCCTAGCAGTCCATGGAAATATTTCGAGACCACAATGTTGGTGGCCATCTGCGACCAGGCTTTTGGAATCTCCACGTTCTCCTGTTGAAACAGCAACTCGCCCTTTTCATTCGCAATCGCGGCGGTCCTGGTTTCCCACTCGATTTCATCATAAGGAGACACGCCTGCCCTGGTGAAATGACGAGGAAACTCGATGCCCGAAGGCGCGTCTTTTCGCTCCTCCGCCGCGTATCTCGTCGAAACCGCCTTCTCCGAGGGCAGTGCCCTGTTACTTTCCATTCCAACCTCCCAAAATCCTATGAGATCGATTGCGCAAATTCGAATGAAGGTGACGAGGGCATGCAACATCCACTCTCGTAGCCCATAACCACCGAAGCGCCTAAATAAGATTTAATGTTTGTACACAATAGCATCGACCTCGTCAACCGAAAACTCTCTATATATTGTATCGCACCTTTACCCCCACCACAATATATTGCGTTTTCATCATTCCTCCAGTTGCTTCATTTTTCAGGACTTGCGGACAAACCTGGGCCCTCCAACCCGATCGAAAAAAAGTTCCAAAAGCTATCGCGAAACCTGTTTCCGGCCATCCAGCAGGGCAAACCCAGCACTCGCCTCAGATCAGAATCGTGATTTTCGTGGTTTTCGCGTTTTAAACCTCTGTGGCGACACCGATACGCCACTCGCTTCAGGCAGCAGCACGGCCGGTGCTGAGATGGGTGTGCCGCTTGCCGGCCCGTGAATCCAAGAGGGCGAAAAAGCTCTTGCCACGAATGGCACGAATTCTTCGTAGTTCTTCGTGGCGGGCTTATTGATGCGCTGCGCCTTCTCCAGCACCGGAACGGCAGGATTGGTATCAGTATGTTTGACAATAAAGGACATCTCATCCAGAATGGCGGCGGTTGCATCCATTCCACTGTGTTGGCACATGATTCGCTATCTGGTATTCGACATCGAAACCCGGGTCGACAAAGCGCTGGTCAAGCAGATCTATGACCCGGAGAATGTGCTCACGCTGGATCAGGCTTACGACAAGGCTCGCGATCAGATATTGGAGCGCAGCGGCCAGCAGAGTGATTTTTTTCCTCTCCCCTATCACATCCCGATCGCGATCGCCACTCTTCAGGCGGATGAAAACTACAGGATCCGGTCCCTGGGTTGCCTCGGTATCGACCGCTTTTCGGAAGCCGAGCTGGTCGCCCGCTTCTGGCAGATATTCGAGAATGCCGCTACGCTGGTCACCTTCAACGGCCGGGGTTTTGATCTGCCGGTTCTCGAAATTCAGGCGCTGAAACACGGGCTTGCCCTGCCGCGCTATTTCGCGACCGGAGACTCGAAACAGAGTTATCGGGGCCGTTACAGCGAGGCCTATCACATCGACCTGTGCGATTTTCTCTCCAACTTCGGAGCGGCCCACCGCCGCGGTTCGCTGGATGTTCTTGCCCGCCTGGTCGGATTGCCTGGGAAGTACTCAATCGCCGGAGAGGATGTCGAATATCTCTATCGCCAGAAGCGCCTGAAGGAGATCAATCAATACTGCACGACAGACACGCTGCAAACCTTCCTGCTTTTCCTGCGTGTGGAACTGCTGCGGGGCCGGCTCAATGCCGAAAGTTACCGGGAGGCGATCGCCGCCGCTCGCGAGGATCTTGCCCAACGAGCTGCAAGCGCAGGCTCCGAAAACTTTTTAGCGGATTTCCTCCAGCGCTGGACAGACTCGTAACGATCTACTTGCAACAGTTCCGGATGAGCTGCCGCAAAATGCGGATGGCACGCGGCAGATCCGCCTTTTGCACCAGGATATGATCGCTGCAAAGAGTGGAGACCGGCAGCACGCTGATCTTGGAGTCCGCCAGCACGCTACCGATGGCCGACATATAGCCGGGCACAACCATGGAGAGCTTACCGTTGAACGCGATGACTTTGAAGGGGCCGACGACCTTGTATTTGTCGAAAATGCTCTGCATTCGAAGCCATTTTCGCCGCGCGACAATCAGGTTGATTTCCTTCGGTTCCCTGATGAAAACCGCAAACCTGGTGGTAGCCGGACGGTACCACTCTCCCGGGATGAACTTGCTGTCCAGCGGCAGACGAATAGCGAAATAGTCTTCAGGCAGCACGGACAGCCGTGTGCGGACCAATAGCTTTTTCAAGTCGGCAGAAAATGCCATGAGTGCCTCGCAGGTTTTTTGGGAAATCAAAAAAGTCCGTCTGTATGTACCATAGTCTCCAGTGGCGAACAAGCCGCAGAAGCAGTGAAATGAAAAAGCGGCCATGAAATTTTCAAGTTACTTCATAATTTCGCAGGATTGTCAAATTTGCTTACACTGGTTGCTCTCGTGCATCAACCGCCGCATGCCATTTCAGATCAATAATTTGGAGAGTTCTTGCGCCGGCTAATCATCCAATCTGTGAACAGAGTGTCGGAATTCATTACATCTGCATCGCACGCCAGCCGTTGAATTTTCCCAGTCCCCAATCCGGATCTCATTATTTTAAACGCGGAATAAACATCATTAAATCCAATACTTATGTCTACCTTAGGCAGCTGGAAAGAACGGGGGGACATACGATGTGGAATGCGAATTGCTCGCATTATTATCGACTGATGAGGCCTTGATCTGGGCGCAACTTATTCAATATGCGCGACGTCTCCTGAGGCCTGGTCGGTGATTGCGTAGAATAAATCAGAGTACAAAAGAAAAGCCCCTCACCTGTAGTAAAATCGGAAGCGCTCGCACGGCACTTCCAGCGAGCGCTTCCTTTTTTTATCATACTCAACCTGCCCAATCCTGGTTTCGGACCCGTGCCGGCAGAGCTTGTCCGCGGTTTTTCCGTGCTGGACGAGGAGTCTCCCGGTGCGCCTTCGGCGGGAAACTCAGTAGGTCCGGGCAAGGGGATATTTTTTCTCACCTGCGGTGATGGGTACAGCAAGTTTGTTCTCATCCGGTGGTGTCGGGCAACTGAAGTCTCCACCATATGCGCAAAACGGGTTGTAGGCCCGATTAAAATCGAGGTCGTAGATCCCGGAGGTATTTTCCGGCAGATCCAGGTAGCGCCCCGCGCCATAGGTTTCCTTCCCGGTGGTGGCATCGCGGAATGGGATAAACAGGTAGGCATGGCCCGGATTCTCGTTCTCATCCATACGATACGCCTGCAGGCGGCAGGTCTCTCCCCCAACGGTGAACTCGAAGTAGCCGTACCTCAAGCCTTCTCGCACTTCGCCGGTATTGGTCGCCATCCGGATGCGCGCGGGAACGGGGTAGCGGTTGAGCTTCAAGCGGAAGCGTAAAGCGGCATTGATAGGGAAGTAGTCCAGCGCCTGGAAACGAGTCTTGTCTTCCGCCAGTAGGGGAGACTCCGAACTCGACCTGAACGCCCGATCCCGATCCTTCCTGGCCCTGAGCACCGGGTCGCCGGACCCGTCCCCGGCCAATCGCTCGCGAGAGCAGGCTCCGAAAAGAAAGGCCGAAGCGAGCAGGCCGAAGGGCAACGCCCAACACAGGGCACCGGAGATCCTGATCTTGCTCATATGCGCGATTATACGGGTTCCAAGCCGGTTGTTGAAGGCATTGGTGTGTGCGGATTGCACCTGTCCGGCGCCGAAAAATCGACGCGAAGCGTGAACTCGTGAAGATTAGGGCAACTTTTTTCCCCTGTTTTCCGTCTAATAGAGTACCCATTCAAAAACCTCCTTCGTGAGCGGCGGAGCGGGATGACGCCTACCTGTTCCGCCGCTTTCTTTTTGAGCTCACCAGCGGCCGTGCCCTTTGGGGCATAAGTTTTTTCGCCCTTTTATAGTTACATTCACTGGGCCCTCTCACAAGCAGTCGTCTCACCCCAGGAACCCGCAAAGCGACGGCTTGTATTTACGGCACCCTCCGAATGCAGCTTGTTCTCAAAAGCTTCTACGTGATAACGTAATCAAGCATTTATCGCAGCCGGAAGGCACCGCAGGATGGCTGCGGAACCGGGAAGAAGTATTTAGAAGTGGTGCAATTATTAAGGTAAACGTGCCTTTTTACCGATCTGCCCTAGAGTAAAGAACTCGAAATCGACGTCCTTATAAGATTTTCCGTTTGGAAGGTCTTGGTTCGATTTGTTAAACGATTAGGAGTGACCCATGCCCTCCGGTCAGGATTACGCCAGCCGGCTCCGGGAGGAGACTCGTCAGACGTTGGCCACGCACATTCGCGGATTGGAAGAGGAATTGCGAAGCTTCCAAGAAAATCTCTCCGCTTCCCTGGCTCCGATCGCCCGGCGGTTGGGATCGATCTTTGACATCGAAATCCCAGGCGTGGAAGGGATCGTGTCGGAGGCGGTTGCAGAAGAAGCCCGTGAAGGCGCGCGCCGGCGCACTGACGATATGCTGTGTCTCGCCCGCTTTGCCTATACTATGCGGCGCAAGGAAACTCAGGATGAGATCCTGAATTCGCTGCTCGATGGAGCGCACCGCTATGCGCCCAGATTGGCTTTGTTCGTCACGCGCGGGAACCAGTTCACCGGATGGTCATCGCGCGGACTCGAGGGAGAAACGGCACAAAAACTCGACAATGGCACTCTGGTGCTCCCAGAGAGCCCGCTGCTGCGCCGCGCCCTCGAAGTGGATGGACTAGCCACAGCCGACGACCTCGCGCAGGAACCCATTCTCTCGCAGATATTCCACAAGGGGGTGGAGGGACCTTTGCATGCTTTCCCCATGAAGGCGATTGGACGCCCGGTCGCAGTGCTGCTGGCCTCCCCGGCAGAGGGGCACAGCTGCGATCTGGAATCGCTCTGCATCCTGATGGATCTGACCGGCCTCTGCGTTGAAAACCTTGCTCTTAAGATTTTGCATGAAATGAAGATGGCAAGTCCTGCCGCTCCGGAGCCGGCCACGGCAACAGTTCCTGCCGCCGTGGTGAGCATATCCGGAAGTGCCGCGGCCAAATCCTCCGCCCCGAGCATGGCTGAAGTTCCGGCTCCGAGCGTGACGCCGGCCGAGAGCACTCATGAGGCTGCCGCAATGGCAACGCCGCTGCCGCAAACCCCTGTGGCACCCGAAGCAGCAGAAGAGGTGGAAACTCAGGCCGGGACGGCAGCCATAGCTGAGCTCGCCGTCGCTGATCAGAGACCCGTCGAACTGCCTATGCCCCTCCCTAGCGATGTCGAAACGTCGGGCGAGGAGCAAGGCGCTGCCACGCCCACCGAGGAATCCGCACATGCAGTCGCCGAGCCTGTGGCCGCGGATGTCCTTGCTCCCTCCCCGGAACCGCATGAGCCGGCGCGGACTTCGGTCCTGCGGGAAGTTCAGCCCTTGACCGAAGGAGAAAAGCTGCACGCCGACGCAAAACGATTTGCACGGTTGCTGGCATCTGAGATAAAACTATACAACGAGCAGCGCGTCCTGGAGGGACGCGCAAACAGAGATTTATACGTAAGGCTTAAGCGAGATATCGATCGCAGCCGGGACATGTACGAAAAGCGCGTTTCGCCCTCGGTCTCCCGCAAGGTCGACTATTTTCACGATGAGATCATTCGAGTTCTCGGGGACAACGACCCTTCGACACTGGGGAGCGACTATCCGGGACCTCGCGTCGAAAGCTAGACGGACTTGCAGCAGCTTCAGCTAGAATCCGGGCCGATCCGTCCAGGATCGCCGAAATACTTCCGCATCCGCCGACTTCTGGCGTTTGCCGTTGCTTCTCTCTTCTTCCCCCTGGGAATCGCTGTGGATGCCCCTCCCGAAGCATCCTCTCAGCTCTCCAGTGCGCTTGATCCTCTCAGCTACAAATATCCCGCGCCGCTGCAGGCGACGCTGGTATCCTTTGGCAAAGCAGTGTCAGAACTTGCCGGCGGCCGTTTTGCGGCAGCTTTGGCCTCCCTGCCCGGCGACTCTGCTGCCGCAGCCACTGTAATACCCGATTACATCATGCTTTACAGAGCCAAGGCCTACCTGGATTCAGGAAGGGGGAAGGAGGCTCTCGACCTCCTCCGCACCTTTCAGGGCCTCTATCCGGGCTCTCCCGTTTTCACGCAGTCGGTTCTGGACAAATCGCGATTGCTGCTGACCCTCCACGATCCCATCGCCGCGTTGTCGGCTCTCGACAGCCCGCAGATCAAGGACAATGCCGAGGTCTTGTGCCTGCGTGGCCAGGTATTGGAGGCGGGGGGAAAGAACCTCGAGGCGATCCGATGCTATCTGCAGGTGTATGCGGACTATGTCGGCTCGGACAAATCCGATCTGGTGGAACACCGTCTGCGTGTGCTCTCCCCGGTTTTCGTGACCGAGTCTGAATACCGGGGAACGGTAATGCGGCGGTGCGAAAATCTGATACGCGCCGGCAGAAGCGCAGAGGCCAGAACACTGCTCCTGAAGCTCGAAAGCGTCCCCCTGCCCGGGTCCAGCACAGAAAAAACATATTTGCTCCTGGCCGACGCGGATACCAACTTGGCGCACTCGACGGAAGCTCTACAGTACCTGCGCCGTGTCAACGATCCTGCCCTGGCCGCACAGGTCAACTATCTCAAGGGCGTTTGCTTTCGAGGCCTCGGGAACGAAACGGCCTTCCTCGAGACGCGGGACCGTGCGCTGCAACAGTTCGCCCAATCCCCGTTCACGGAGAAGCTCCTGTATTCCGTCGCTACCTATTACGATGTCTTAAATCAGGAGGAGACTGCGCGCACTGCTTACCAGGTGCTCGCCTATGCTTTTCCCAAGGGGGAATACGCGGAGCGCTCGCTGTGGCGGGCATCCACGTTTCTTTATGCGGATGGGCGCTACGAAGATGCCTTGAGCGGATTCTGGCAATGCCTCCTGGCTAGCCCCACCCTCGGTTCGGTAAGCGCACCGGCATACTGGATGGGTCGCTGCTACGAACGCCTCGGCCACCCCGACGAGGCAGTCTCCCTGTACCGCCATATCCAAACACTAGCCAACAATAGTTATTATGGACAGCGCGCACAGGAGGCTCTGGCGGTCCTGAAATCCCCTGACTCGCCCGCTCAGGGCAGACTCGCCGCAATTGACTTTGCCCAGGTGGTCCAAAAGTTGGACTCGCTCCGGCCGGTCCCGGCGGCCATACCGCAGCCTACCACTGGGGTAGCACGGACCATCGAACGCGCCCGCCAACTCATAACAGCCGGTCTGATTGACCTGGCGCTGGCCGAGTTTGAGCACAAAATCGCTGCCCACGGCAGCAACGACAAGGTGTTGTGCTATGCCACGGCGCGTGTTTATTTGAGCAAAGCCGATTTTCTCAACGCCATCATCGCCCTCCGCCGGGCCTTCCCGGACTATAATAGCCTGCCGCCCTCCTATCTACCTGAAGAAATCTGGAGCCTGTTTTTCCCCGTGCGCCACCTCGAGTTCGTCAACAAGCATGCAACTCGAAATCATGTGGATCCGAGCCTGATTCTCGCCGTGATCCGACAGGAATCCGCTTTCAATGAGTCTGCCCAGTCCAAAGCCAACGCCCGCGGCCTGATGCAGGTGCTCCCATCTACGGGCCGATTGCTGGCGCGACATGCGGGCATGCCGCAGTACACCGTCGCAATACTCCACGAACCTGAAGCCAATATTGCTCTAGGGACACGCTATTTGGCGGAACGCCTGCAGAAATACGGCGGCAGGGTAGAATTGGCCCTGGCAGCGTATAATGCAGGCGACAATCGGGTCGACCACTGGTTGCGGGAGTTTGGCAACGTAGATATGGTGGAGTTCGTCGAACGAATCCCTTTCAGCGAAACGCGAGGGTACGTAAAGCAGGTCATGAGCAACAGGACCCACTATCAACTGCGGGCAGCTCCAATCTCCGGGCCGGCATTCAGCCGTCGCAAAGAGTAACGCTGAAAAAAGTCAGCCCATTCGTCGCAAATCAAATATATCCGGCTGGGATCCACCATAGTGTGGCGAAAAGAAAATACAGCAGAAGATCAGGATCTGGTGCGCCGTTGCCAAAGCGGGGATGATGCCGCTTTCGAAGAATTGGTTCGCAAGTACCAGCAGACCCTGTTCAACGTCATTCACCACAACATCGGACGCCGCAGCGATGTGGAGGACATTGCCCAGAAAATCTTCTCCAAGCTGTATTTCTCACTGCACAAGTTCGACCCAAACCGCCCTTTCTTCCCCTGGGTTTACCGCATTGCCATCAATCAGTGTTACGACGAGCTGAGGCGTGCCCGGCGCCGCCGTTCCATAACCTTCTCCGAGCTCAACCTGGAGGAAACAGAGAACATCGAAAACCTCCTCAAGCAAGAGGCGGTTCAGGAAACCTCGGCCGAAGAGCGCAAGGAACTGCACGAGCTGCTCTACAAGATGCTGGATCGGCTGCCGGAGAAACAGAAAAAGGCTCTCGTGCTTCGGGATTTGGAAGACGTCCCCTACGATCAGATTGCCCAGGTGCTGCAATGCACCGAGCAGGCCGCGCGGCTAAAAGTTTTCAGGGCCAGAACCCGTCTGCGGGACTTGATGGTGAAGGCGATGCGCCGGCGGGAACGTGGCTCGAACCGGCGCCAGGACTCCGCCTGAGCCTTCATGTCACAGACCGGGTCTGGTCTTGGCAACCCAGTCTGTTGTCAACCGCAGCTAAACGCAGATGAACGCTGATGCAGGACGAGGCCTTGCTGCGAGCCTCTCCGGCGCGCCCTTCGGCCACGGTCATGGTTCGGATGCCGTGGGAAAGGGCGCTAGCCCGCATTTCTCACCAGCTTTCTACTGCGGCGGCGGATCCGGGCATATCTACTGCGTTGCGCTCGGTCGGGCTCCTCGACGTACTGTCGAGTACGCCTGCGGAGCCCTCGGTCGCGCGCCTTGTATCCATGCCCGTCTGCGCCGCCTCGCTACGAAATCTGGTGAGAAGTGCGGGCTAGGGATAGCTTGGCGCTTCGTGTTGCTTGATCTCGGCGAGTATTCGTTTGGCGAGTTCATCGATGCTCAGGCTGCCGACCGGCACGCGCGCCTTGGCCTGTGCATAGGAGGGGAGGCGGCGCTCCAACAGCTTTGTCATTTCATCCATCCCTGTAAAAAGTGGCCTCAAGGCGGGACTAGCGCTGCAGCGCGCAAACAACAGCTCAATGGGAGCATCCAGCCAGATGCTGATTCCGGTACGGGTTATGATTTCCTGATTTTCCACGCTGCAGAAGGTTCCTCCCCCAACCGCTACCACCGTTCTGCCTCCCTGGCTCGCACGCCCGAGCTCCTGGCGCTCGAGGGAGCGAAAGTGTTTTTCTCCCCGCAGCCTGAATATCTCCGGGATGGGCTTCCCTTCCCGCTTCTCTATTTCCTCATCGAGATCGAGGAAGGTCCAACCGAGCAATTCTGCCAGGCGGCGCCCGACGGACGTCTTCCCTGAACCCATAAAGCCCACGAGATAGAGATTGGAGCGTCTGGTACCGACCTCCGACCTTTCCGAGCCTGCACTCATTTTCCCGGCAATCTTGGATCCCATTTTAGTTCCCCACTATTCCGTGCTTTTCGGTCGGAGGTCGGTCCGTGCCCGTTCAAGAGCATCATAGAATCCCGGGAAGCTCACATCCGCGCACTCGGCGCGATGAATCCTGGTCACGCCGGAGGCTGCCAACCCGGCGACTGCGAAGGCCATGGCAATGCGGTGATCGCCGTGGGTTTCGATCTCCGTGCCCCGCAGCCTCTGGTGGCCCGCGACCGTCAGTCCGTCCGGATGCTCTTCTACTTCCGCGCCCAGGGCGCGCAGGTTTGCGGCAACCGTCGCGATCCGGTCGCTTTCCTTGATGCGCAGTTCCTGGGCATCGTGGATTTCGAGGCCGCCGGCCTGGGATCCAAGGATTGCCAGCGCGGGGATCTCATCAATGAGAGCAGCTGTCAGCTCCGCCCGGATCGGCGGCAGCTTTTCGCCCAAAAACGCCGGATCATAAGAGGCCACAAGGTCTCCGCGCGCCTCGCCGGCGATTTCCGACTCGTTTTCGACGGAAATGTGAACGCCGGCCCGATCGAAATAGTCGATAAGCGCACGGCGGCGCGGATTCAACCCGACCTGAGGCAGCCGCAGCTCCGATCCGGGCACCAGCACGGCAGCCACAATAAAGAACGCTGCGCCGGAAAGGTCCCCGGGGATATCCACCCGGCATCCGAGCAATGCCGGCTCAGGCTCGACTTCAATCCAGTTTTCGCGCTGTCGCACAGCGCCGCCGAACTGCCTCAGCGCGATCTCGGTGTGATCGCGAGTGGCTACTTTTTCCTCGACCGCTGTGATGTCGTCTGCGTATAGGCCAGCCAGCAGGATACAGGATTTCACCTGGGCGCTGGCCACAGGGAGTGAGTAGCGGATCGCTCTCAGCTGTCCGCCGCGGATGGTAAGCGGCGGAAACCCGCCCTCACGGGCACCGATGCGCGCACCCATGAGACTGAGGGGTTGAATGATCCGGCCCATGGGGCGCCGAGAGAGCGACTCGTCCCCGGCGAGGACGGACTCGAAAGGCTGGCCGGCAAGAATGCCGGCCAACAACCGTATGGTTGTGCCGGAGTTGCCGGCATCCAACTGTGCGGCAGCCGGTTTCAGGCCCCGCAGCCCATTACCCGATATAATGACCGAGTCATTCTCTCTTCGGATTTGTGCACCCAGGCAGCGCAGGCAGCGTAAGGTGCTCTGACAATCCTCGCTGCCGGCAAAATTCCGCAGTTCGGATCTTCCCACAGCGATCGCGGCCAGCATCGCATAGCGGTGCGACATCGATTTGTCGCCCGGACATTGGACAATGCCGCGCAATGGCGCGCCTGGCTGAATGGCGTAGATCATGATGTGGATCCAGGGGAAAGGAATTCCATCTCCATTTTCTTGAGTTTCTTGACCTGATCGCGCAGGGCTGCAGCTTTTTCGAACTCGAACTGCCGCGCCGCCGCGCGCATTTCCTGCTCGAGACGTTGGATTTCCACCTCCAATTCCACAGGCGAAGCATATCGGCCAGCCGCTTCCGCCACGGCCGGCACTTCGTAATAGTCGCCCTCGTAAATGCGGATCATCTCGTGATCAAGCGGCTTGATCACGGATTGAGGAACGATCTGGTTCTCCTCGTTGTAGCGCTTCTGGGCGGCGCGCCGGCGGTTGGTTTCTTCTATGGCCGCATGCATCGAGCCGGTGACCGTATCGGCATAGAGGATTGCCTTGCCGTTGATGTGCCGCGCAGCCCGCCCCATCGTCTGGATCAGAGAGGTCGTCGAACGGAGAAATCCTTCCTTGTCGGCGTCGAGGATGGCGACCAGCGAGACCTCAGGGAGATCCAACCCTTCACGCAACAGGTTGATCCCGATCAGAGCGTCGAATTCGCCCGCGCGCAACGCCCCCAGAATCTGAACCCTCTCCAGCGTCTCGATCTCGGAATGGAGGTAGCGAACCCGCAAGCCGAGCTCCGTATAATAATCGGCCAGATCTTCGGCCATGCGCTTGGTCAGCGTCGTGACCAGCACTCTTTCATTCCGCTCAGCGCGCGCCCGGATCTCTTCCATCAAGTTGTCGACCTGCCCCGCGACCGGCCGTATTTCAACCTCGGGATCTGTGAGCCCGGTCGGGCGGACAACCTGCTCTACAAAGACGCCCCCGGATTTGGTCAGCTCATAAGGTCCGGGAGTCGCGGAAACATAGATCGCCTGATTGACCCGTCCTTCGAACTCTTTGAAGCTCAGCGGCCGGTTGTCCAGCGCCGATGGCAGCCGGAAGCCATACTTGACCAGGTTTTCCTTGCGTGACCGATCCCCGAAGTACATGCCGCGCACCTGCGGCATCGTCGCATGAGCTTCGTCGACAATGAGAATCCAGTCGCGGGGCATGTAATCAAGCAAGGTAGGAGGCGGCTCGCCCGGCATGCGGCCGGTGAGATGGCGAGAGTAGTTCTCAATGCCGCGGCAATAGCCCAGCTCCTTCATCATCTCGAGGTCGAACAGGGTACGCTGCTGGACTCTATGGGCTTCCAGCTCCTTCCCTTCCTGCATCAACTGCGTGTGCCACTGCTCGAGTTCTTCCTTAATGGTTTCGATGGCGCGCAAGAGCTGATCGCGGGGCTGCACATAATGCGATTTGGGATAGATCGGCATTCGCTCATGCTTTTTCAGCATGCGGCCTGTAACCGGATCGATCTGCGCGATCGCGTCGATCTCGTCCCCGAACATCTCGATCCGAATCGCGTACTCCTCGTAGGTAGGAAACACCTCCACGACATCGCCGCGCGCCCGGAAATGGCCCCGCTCCAACTCGAAATCCTGGCGCGTAAACTGCATTTCGACCAGCCGGCGCAGGATCTCGTCCCTCTTGATGCGCTGCCCTTTCTCGAGAAAAAGGAGCATGCCGTAGTAGGCTTCCGGCGATCCCAGCCCGTAGATGCAGGAGACGCTGGCGACAATGATGCAATCGCGGCGCTCGAACAGGGACCGCGTGGCCGAGTGGCGCAGCTGATCGATCTCATCGTTGATCAGCGCGTCCTTTTCGATATAGGTGTCCGTCGCCGCGATGTAGGCTTCAGGCTGGTAGTAATCATAGTAAGAGACAAAGTATTCGACTGCGTTGTTCGGAAAAAAGGATTTGAATTCCCGGTACAGCTGAGCTGCCAGCGTCTTGTTGTGAGCGAGGACGAGAGTTGGGCGCTGTTGAGCTTCGATCACCTTCGCCATGGTGAAGGTCTTGCCGGAACCCGTGACCCCAAGCAGCACCTGGTGCTTTTCCTCGTCCTCCAGACCATGCACCAGCTTTTCAATCGCCGCAGCCTGATCCCCGCGAGGCACAAATCCCGTGCTGATCTCGAATTTCGAAGAGTGGATCAGAGCCCTGCCATACGTAATGTTCCCGTAAGAAAGCTCTTCCCCGGTCTGTGAAGACTTCTTGGCCATATCATTGGTGCCAAAATTCTAAGTATAGCGCAAAACTTCCGAGATGTACGCTTGTCCACCCTGGAGCGCATCGCGCACGCGCTCGGCAGGACGCTAAAGGTAGAAATGCCAGAAACCATTTAGAATCAGTAGCCCAGCGTAAGATATCAATTGGTTTGATAGGGGATGTCGGTGATGACGATATCTTTCTTGAAGAGCAGGGCCAAACGAAGCCGCATCGCGGTGGGCATATGGAGCAGGTTGAACACCCAGCGTTCCGGCACAAATTGCGGCACGACCACCGTGATGGTCTCGTTGGGCTGCCGCAGGTTTGAAATTTCATCAATGTACTGCAACACCGGCTCCAGAAACATCTGGCCGGGAGGTTGCAGGATCACGAGCCTGATGCCCTTCCCCCAGAGAGCCCAATCCGTGCGCAGTTTCGCGCTTTCGTCCCGGTCCATAGCCACATGAACGGCCGTCACATCATAGGATAGCTTTTCAGCATAGCGCAAGGCTTCCAGTGTGCCCCGGTGGACCGCACTGACCAGCAAAATCACCCTGTGACGCAGGATGATCGGCGGCTCGTCAAAACCCTCGAGCGACAGAGTGCGGGCAAGCACACGATAATGGGAGTTGATGCCCCGCAGCAACATCGCCAGCAGGGGAATCAGTATCAGCACTACCCAGGCGCCCTCCGTAAACTTGGTAACGCCGAAAACGATCACGACCACCGCGGTCAGCAGGGAACCTACACCGTTGATGATCATCTTAATCAGCCAGCGTCGATCGTAGTGCAGCGTGGAACCAGGTTCCCTTAACTCGACCCCGGGGCGCAAGCGCCCAGTCTTCCACCAACGCCTGGCCATGCCGGCCTGCGAAAGGGTAAACGAAAGAAATACGCCGATCGCATAGAGCGGTATCAGGCCCGTGACACTGGCATCGAAGGCCAGGATGAGCAGGCAGGCAATCAAGGCCAGCGCGACAATGCCGTGCGAATAGACCAGCCGGCTCCCGCGGTAAGCGAGTTGTCTCGGCAGAAAACCATCGATCGCCATCAGTGCACTTAGCCGGGGAAAATCGGCGAATGACGTATTGGTAGCCATGACCAGAATGACCGTGGTCGCCGCAATCGTGGCAAGGTAAAGGAACCCTGCCCCACCGAAGGCGGTCCGGGTAAGCTGTGAGATTAGCGTTTCATGCTCCGATGGGACGGCCCCGATGCGTGCGGCGAGGAACGAGATTCCGAGGAACAGGGACCCGAGAATCGAAGACATCCATACGAGCGTGATTCCCGCGTTGCGGCTCTTGGGCTCTTTGAAGGCGGGTATGCCGTTCGAGATTGCCTCCACACCCGTCAGTGCCGCCGTGCCGTTGGAAAATGCATGGAGCAGCAGAAATGGGGTAATCTGTGCGGTTGCCACGATATCGATTGGGGGCGGGTTTGCCACAACTCCAAGATTCCCGGCAAGATACCGGATAAAGGCGATGACGACCGTCCCATACATCGCAACAATGAAAAAATATGTCGGCACGGCGAATATTCTTCCCGACTCTTTGACTCCCCTCAGGTTCATCATCATCACGAACAGAACGAGAGCGATGGATATGTGAACCCTGAATCGGAAGAGCGCAGGAAATGCCGAAACGATTTGAGCGACCCCCGATGAGACCGATACGGCCACGGTCAATACGTAATCCGTGAGCAGGGCGGCGCCGGCGGTCCGGGCGGGCAGTTCACCTAAATTGTCGCGGGCTACGATATAGGCGCCGCCTCCGTTGGCATAGGCATGCACGGTTTGCTCATACGACAGGGTCACGATGGCCAGCAGGAACACAATCGCAATCGACAAGGGAAAGACCTGACTGAAGGCCACAGTCCCCGCCAGGGCAAGCACCACAAGCATTTCCTGGGTAGCGTAGGCCGTAGAAGACAGCGCGTCGGAGGCAAAGATGGCCAAACCGATTGCCTTGCCCACCGTTTGATGTGGCGCATCGGCCGTAGGGAGCGGGCGTCCTATGAGCCATGTGCGCCACGACTTGCTCGGTAGTTGCTCCGAAGTGCGGTGCTGCACTGCGGTGCCGTTCTGAGTCTCGAGACTTATCATGCTATAACCTTAAATGGCAACTGAACTGCGGGTCGCTCCACAGGCGGGCCGGGCAGCAGTTTCAAAACACTCAAGTATAGAGGCGCACTCATAAACAAGTTGTTAACAAACCATAAAGATTCCATGGCTACACAAGGTTGCCTTGCGATAAGCGATCGGCGCCTCCCTCCGGTTTCCGAGATGCCTCGTGGCGTACTCGTATTTGCGGGATTGACTGTGCAATAATCAACACGCCGTAGGCGCCACCTCTCTCAGAGCGAAAGGATGGGCTTTGGCACACGCTTCGTCGTATAGACTGATTTTCCGCTTGCTTGCGTCGGCCGGCATTATCGCGGCGATTGCGGCCTTTTACTCCCTGGTAGCTTCCGCCAACGCCATAACCATCTCGTTAACCTTCCTTTTGGCCGTGCTGGGGATTGCTGCCGCCTGGGGATTGACGGAAGCGGTCCTTGCTTCCGCTCTCGCGATGATGTCGTTCAACTACTTCTTTCTGCCCCCCGTAGGAACCCTGAGGGTTTCCGACCCGCACAATTGGGTGGCGCTGGCCGCCTTCATCATTACGGCCATCACGGCAAGTCAGCTCTCGGTCAGCGCCAAACGGAGAGCCGCGGAAGCAGAGGCACGGCGTGGAGAAGTGGAGCGCCTCTATGCTCTCGGACAGGCGATGTTGCTCAGCGGCAGTTTGCGTTCCACCGCAAGCGACATCGTCAGCCAATTCGTCCAGACCTTCGACATTCCGGCCGCGGCCTTTTACAGCATTGCGGAAAACGAGTTTTTCAGGTCGAATCCTCAAGCCCTATCCATTGCCGAGGAACAGCTCCGGGCTGCCGCAAACGGGCAGGATCTGCTGATTGACCCGGAGAAGGGCATTTCCGTCGTTCCGGTGCGGCTCGGCAACCTGGCGATCGGGAGCCTTGGAATCGTAGGCCGTACACTTTCACCCGCGGCGCTGAACGCGGTTGCCTATCTCGTGGCCGTCGGCATCGAAAGGGCGCATTCGCTCGAAGAGGCCAGCCGGATCGAAGCCGCCCGGCAAAGTGAAGCGTTGAAATCGGCCCTGATCGATGCTTTGGCCCACGACCTGAAGACCCCATTAACGTCCATCAAAGGCGCCTTGACGCACTTGTTGGGAAAGGCGCAGGAGGCCGAAGAACAGGAGTTGCTCTCGCTGGCCAATGAAGAAACAGATCGTTTGCACCGCCTCGTGGCGGAAGTTCTGGAAATGGCGCAGATCGATGCCGGAAAGCTGCAACCGGAGTGCCGCCCGGAGAATGTCGGCGAGATTGCCTTTGCCTCCGTCAGGGAGCTCGAAGCCCTGCTGAAGGGGCGTGAAGTCAAATTTCAAATCCCGCCCGATTTGCCCCTGGCAGACGTGGATTTCGATTTTATTCAACAAGCGCTCAAACAACTGGTCGACAACGCCCTCAGGTACTCACCTGCAGATGCGCCGATCGCCATTACCGCCGAATCCTGCGGCGGAGACGTGGTGATCCGCGTGGCAGACCGGGGCATTGGCATCGAAGAAGAGGAACGGTCGCGGATCTTCGATAAGTTTTTTCGTGGGCGCAACTCACGTTACCAGGTTCCGGGGACCGGGCTCGGCCTTTCGATTGCAAAGGGGATCGTCGAAGCGCACGGAGGGAAGATCTGGGTGGAAAGTGAACCGGGGAACGGAAGTGTGTTCAATATCTCGTTGCCCGTGAGCAAGGAAGGCAGTGTGGAATGAGCACAGCGAAAATCCTCGTCGTTGACGACGAGCCGCAGATACGTAGAATGTTGCGCACGACCTTGACGGCAAGCGGATACCAGGTTGCAGATGCCCGGTGCGGCGAGGATGCGTTGCAGATGTTTCGTGAGTATCTGCCCGATCTCGTCATTATGGATCTGAACATGCCCAGAATGAGCGGACTGGAGTGCTGCCGGGAACTTCGGGCTGATTCGGATGTGCCGATCGTCATCCTGACGGTCCGCAACGCTGAAAAGGACAAAGTCGAAGCATTGGATGCGGGAGCCGACGACTACATCTGCAAGCCATTCGGCATGAACGAACTGCTGGCGCGCATCCGCGCGGCTTTAAGGCGCGCACCCATGTCCCCTGAAGGCGGCCCTCGCATGTTCGCATCACAAGATCTGGAGATAGACTTTGAAAACCGCAAGGTCCGTCTCAAGAACAAAAACGTGCACCTTACGCCAAAAGAGTTCGATGTGCTGCGTTACCTGGTAGCGCAGGGGGGCAAACCGGTTCCTCACCGGCAACTGCTCCAGGCCGTATGGGGGCCCGATTACGGCAACGAGAGCGATTATTTGCGCGTTTTCATCAACCATCTGAGGAAGAAGATAGAACCCAATCCTGCAAAACCCAGGTACATCCTTACTGAGCCCTGGGTCGGGTATCGCTTCGTACTACCCGATAATCCTTAGATAAAATCGGTGGCAGGCTACTATTTCACCAATTAAACTGTCGGTGGAGATCTACGCTTGCGTCCTTTTTTTCTCGGCAGGAGCGGCCTCCCCAACTGTTGTTCCAGTTGGCGGGCGGTTGCTTCGCTACCCAGGAAACGCCCCGTGGCAGTGGCCCTACGAATTGAGGCGTTAGTTGACTTTTGCGCCGCTGCCTGTTCCAGGTTCTTCTTCCAATCTTCTGGGTTGAATCTCTTGCGCCAGAAATTCATGTCCAGCAGCCCAGCCGGATCCTCTCCGGTAACATGCGCTCGCGCGCTCGACCACTCCCAATCCCACGCCCTCTCCACCAAGCGCGCCCGCACAGGGTTTGATTCAACATAGCTTACTACATCCCCTATCCGATCCTCTTCCACAGGACAGGAGAAAAACCGATTCTGCCAAAGATGACCGCTTCGGCCGCACTGCACGTTCTGCCACAAGGCGAAATCATGGTGCAGACGGCCAATGCCGTCTGCAAAGGAGCTCTCCTTTCCAGGCATGGGCACCAGATGGACGTGATTGCCCATGAGGCAATACCCGATCAGCACAATCTCGTACGATTCCATGTATTTCGCGAGTATTCTCAAATAGACAAGCCGATCGTTATCCGAGAAGAAGACCGTCTGACGATGGTTTCCCCTCTGCGTAATGTGGTGGGCCCAGCCAGGAAGGACAATTCGTGAGAAGCGTGTCATCACCCAGAATGTTTCGCCACATGCGCGAATATTTCAGGAAATTGGTGAAATAGTAGCCTGCCACCGATTTACTTTGTACAACAACATGAGTTCCTTGCTGGAAATCCAAACCACTATCCATCAGGGCAACCATCCGCTCATCCAACCCCCGCCGCAATATGTTAAGGCTGCATCAGAAGACAGGGGCCGGCATCTGATCACGGTGAACGGCAGCTTTGCACTCGAAGGCCTCGCCCCCGGAGCCTACATCCTCGAAATCACCGCCAAGGATCTGACTTCCAACGAAACCCTCGGCCAACGCATCCAATTCTGGATCGTGCCGTAGACCCCGGGCGCCGAGACTGTCTCAAAACTATGCGGCTGGCTGAAACGACAACCCCGTAAGGGCGAAACATCCAGTGCCACAAGCGTTTCGCCCCTTCAGGGCTCTTTCCGTTCGCATCCTAAACCCCGGGCTCACGCTCGGGGCTATTCTCTTCCACGCCTTCGGCGCTGCGATTTTGAGACGGCCTCGCCGGACAGGGCATGCGATCGGATAATCCTCAGAATCTGAGCGCCGTGCGGCGCACAGCGCCCACCATCGCGGCTCTTGCAATGTCCGGCGAAAGCCGATATATGTTCCCGCGCATGGGGATGAGGTCAGCACGATGAACATGGCGCGAAAGATTTTTTGGCTGATCTTGATTCTGTTCACGGGCAGTTCTCTGGTTGTAGCCTGCCCTCAGGAAATCGACCTCAGCCAGCAGGCCGCCATCACCGCAAGCGAAGGGTCTTGTGTTCTCTCTTTCTATCGCGACAAAGCCCCTCTTCATGTCAAACTCTTTCTCAGTAAGGTAACCATCACCAAGAAGACGTCATGAATCTATTTGCTGAGGCTTGATTGTCAGCGGTTTTTCTCTATTGTCCGGTCTCAAGGGGTTGCGAGGATGGACACGGCCACAATCGAGAAGGTCATAAGCATTCTGCAACGGGAAGTCCGCCAATGGAAAGTGCCGGCGGTTGGCGTCGTGGCGCAGCAGGCAGCCGATCGACCGTTCGAGACTCTTGTGAGTACTATTCTCTCTCTGCGTACCAAGGATGCGGTGACCGAACAGGCGTCGCGTCGCCTCCTGGCCCGCGCCCCCACACCCGAAGCGATGGCATCGCTCCCCGCCCGACAGATCGAGAAACTGATTTACCCCGTCGGCTTTTACCGTACTAAAGCCCGGAATCTCATCGAGAGCAGCCGGATGCTACTTCGCGAGTATGAGGGAAAAGTCCCGCGTGACATGGACGAGTTGTTGAAACTTCCCGGCGTCGGCCGCAAGACGGCGAATCTGGTCATTACCGTTGGTTATGATGAATATGGCATCTGCGTCGACACTCACGTCCATCGGATCTCGAATCGGTGGGGCTACGTGAAAACGAAAACGCCCGAAGATACCGAATTCGCCCTGCGCCGCAAGCTGCCGAAAAAGCACTGGAAAAGCTACAACGACCTTCTGGTCACTTTCGGTCAGAACCTGTGCGTTCCCATCTCTCCCTGGTGCAGCAGGTGTCCGGTTGGACGGTATTGCTCCCGGATCGCAGTTACCCGGCACCGTTAATTGCTGACCGCCAATGGATCACCGATGGATTCACCACAGTCCGGAACATTTCCTGCGGAATCCCGACTCATTTCAGTTTCAGGTTGCATCGCAGGATAGAATCCCCTACGATCGCGATCAGCCTTTACTAAACGATCCATCACAGGGATGAGCTCGCCGGCGCGGAACTGGTGCACCTGCCGATCGCAATGGTATACCTCGCAGTGATCACGTGCCTGGAAGCCGAGCTCCCGCGGTGTAACCTGAGATGTCCGATCGGGAGGTTGTTGTGGCCTCGGGTGGCTCTCAATCTCTCGGCTCAGTATCACAAGCTGAGTATGCCGATGTTCCAGACCGGGGGTATTTTATGCGAGCATTTCGAAACTTGAGCATGTTCGTGTTCTTGGCGGTCGTCGCCAGCATAAGCGTGCTTCGAGGCGTCTCAGCGCAAACGCCGGTCCAGCTCAAATCCGGCGATCCGGCGCCTCCGTTCTCGCTCATGGGATCGGACGGCAGGACGTATAACCTGGCTGATTTCCGCGGCAAGCAGGCGGTGGTTCTTGTCTGGTTTGTCAAGGCATTCAGCGCTGGCTGAACGGCGGAATGCCAGTCGCTCCGTGAGAGCGGCGACGAAATCCGCGCGTTCAATGTCGTGCTTTTCGCCATCAGTGTTGATACCCCGGAAACGAACAAGGCCTATGCGCAATCGTTGGGCGTGGATTACCCGCTTTTGAGTGACCCCACGAGGAAGGTGGCTGAAGCATACGGCGTCGCCACTCCTAGCATCGCACGATGGACGTTCTACATCGGCATCGATGGGAAAGTCCAATACATCGACAAGCAGGTTCAGGCATCGAGTCACGGGAAAGCGATCGCTGCGAAGCTCGCTGAGCTAGGCGTTCCGAAACGCGCGCGTCGATGACGACGGGAGTTTATTCAGGTACGTGGCGCTTCAGCTCCTCGAACCATTCCAGGACGATTTCGAGTCCGGTTGGCGCCGATTCGCTGTCATTGGTTCTGACCATCAAGAAACGCCTGCCGTCGGCGGTGACATCATAAGCCGGACGAGATTCACGCCCCTTGTCGTATGCCCCCTCGAAGAGTAACTGCGGCAGGCCAGCCTGGAAGTTGGGCGTAGTCTTGGTTCTGGAGACCATCATCTTGTTTCCGACGCGGTAGAAAATCTCGTTCCCGTCGCGGCTCCAGAGCGGCTCCGTACCGCCATCCGTCGAGACCTGCCGCTTGGCTTGGGCACCAGGGGCACTCATTAACGGGATGACATAAACCTCGTTGCGCCCGGATTCGTCCGAGACATAGGCAAGCCAACGCCCATCGGGCGACAAGGCAGGACCTGTCTCGTTGGAGGGTGACTGAAGAATCGCTCGGGATTTGAGGTCACCGTCAGTCGAGAGCATCCAGATGTCGCGGCCGGTCGTGGGCGATTGTTCGACAAAGACAAGGCTGTGGCTGTTGGGTGACCATGAGTGAGGGGCCTGCGGCTGTCCGCTAGTCGTCAGTCGTTCATCGGCGCCACTGCCATCTGCTTGTTTCCAGAAGAGGTTCAGTGCGCCTGCTTTGTTCGACGCAAACGCCATCCGGGTCCCGTCGAGTGTCCACACCGGCATGGAATTATTGCCTTCGAAGGTCAGTTGCGTGAACGACCCGGTAGGGATGTCGTAAATCCAGATGTTATCCGAGTTTTGTGTGATGGTAACCGCCAGACGCCTGCAATCAGGCGAGAGCCTCGGTTCTGAGTAATTGCGTCCGGGTGCAGCCAGGGGTTCAATAACCCGGTTCCGGTCCACCCACACCAGTGTGTGTTCGCGGCCGGGAAGGCCGCCTGCCACGTACACGATGTGGCCAAGAGGCGAGAGGCTGAACTGCGCGGCGCCTTCGATGGATTCCCAAACCTTCGAAAGAACAACCATCGGAGGACCAGTGACCTTTTGGTACGTGATATCGAACGGCACCGCCATCAACGAGCCGCCTCGCGCGTAAACCAGATGGCCGGTGGGAAGGTAATGAGGGCAGGTGCCCCCGGCGACAAGGACGTGCCGTTCGCCTGTCTCCAGCGACTGTGCAACGATTTGCGCATCATCCCAGCTGCCCGTGGCACTCACGGTGAAGAGGAGAGTTTTTCCGCCCGGTAACAAATCCGGCCATCGATGGCTGAATTCGCCCTTCTCTGCATTCAGCTTGGTAATCTCACGAGGGGCGCCGCCCGCGGCGGACACTTGCATCAATCCCGACCCGCCAGTCGGTGCGAAGGTTATGGTGTTATCGATTCCCCAAACGGCGCCGAACCCGATCGGGGCATCGCACAGGACTGTCGGGGCGCCGCCGCCTATCGATATCTTCATGAGTTTTCCGTCAGCGAAGAACCCAAGCCATTGTCCGTCGGGTGAAAAGAAAGGGCCGAGGGCGCGCTCAGTGCCTGAAATCGGTTCATCCTGAAGGTTATCCATGCGGTGCAAAAAGATGCGCGACATACTGCCACGACTCGCGACATACGCCAGGTGGGTGCCCGTCGGCGAGAGTGCCACGCTGGGAAAGTCCAATCCCCCCAATTGCTCATTCGGCGGTAGCGTGACAGAGAAGCGCATCAGCGGACCGTGCGCGGAAGGAGGCGTGTGCCTCAGGGTCCAGATGCCGAAACCCACGCCGGCGGTGCCGATAAGTATGCTTATCCAGAGCGTCGCGCTTCGCCACCACACAGGCCGCGATTCAGGCGCCGAAGGCGCCGCTTCCGGCACGCCGGAAAGGGGCGAGGCGAGAGTCTCCTCGATTTCAAGCCGCGCGTCGGCGATGTCGTGCAGGCGCCGCTGCGGGTCCTTCTGGAGGCACCGGCGTAACACCTGGCGCACGCCCTGCGGCGTCTTCCCGGGTAGCGCATGCCAGTCCGGTTCGCGTTCGAGAATTCGGGCAATAGTGTCGGAGACGGTGTCGCCGCCAAACGAAATCTTACCCGTCAGCATTTCGTAGAGCAGGCAGCCAAACGACCAGACATCTGTACGCCGATCAAGCGGCTTGCCCCGCGCCTGCTCAGGACTCATGTACGCTGCGGTTCCTAAGATCACGCCCGTGCGACTGGCGATTTCGCTGATCGTCGGGGACCCAGCAATATTGCTGGCCCCTGATGTTTCGAAGAGTGCTTTTGCCAGGCCGAAATCGAGCACCTTAACTTTGCCGCCAGGGGTGACCTTCACGTTGGCAGGTTTCAGGTCCCGGTGGATGATACCTTTCTCGTGCGCTGCTTCCAGCGCTTCCGCGATTTGCCCGGCAATGGGCAGCGCATCTTCGAGCGGGATCGGCCCGTTGTGCAAGCAGTCGGCGAGCGTCGGTCCATCCACCAGCTCCATCGCAATGGCGCGAACGTCGCCAGATTCTTCCAATCCGTAAATCGTGGCGATGCCAGGATGGTTGAGAGAAGCCAGCAAGTGGGCTTCGCGTTTGAAGCGCGCCATGCGCTCGTAATCGCGGGCGAACCCGTCCGGCAGAACCTTCAGTGCAACGTCACGCCCCAGCTGCGTATCCGTCGCGCGATAAACGACACCCATACCGCCGGCACCAATCTGTTCGAGAATCCGATAATGCCCTAGAGTTTCGCCGATCATGGCGCCCCTGCACGTCGTCGGTGTGCGCAATGGAAGATAGGAACAAGCCCCGTCGCGAGATCGACTACCGGGTATGCCCCTTTACTTGATTTCGCGTTGTATCGGTTGTCGATTTCGGGCATCGCTCCCGAGCTTCCAACGAGCCCTTTGCCAGCCATTATACGCCCGGTGAGAAGTCTGGACAAAACGTAATCTGGGCCCGCAATCAATCAGTATTTAGAGATGGATGGAGCAATCGATTCCGTGGCAGGAAAGTTCCCATTACCCCGAAGCCGCTGGAATGAAATTACGAGCTACCGCTCTTGTACACCTATCATCCTGGCCCTATACTTTTTTGGGTGTATATGACAGCGGGTGGGAATCAACTCGACTGGTTGAATTATTGAGTGGTTGTTCGAGATCCCTTGAAGGGACTCTTCCATGCTGATCAAGAGAGCGCCTGAGATCAAGCCTTCCGAGATTACGCCGAAGGAAATCTATTTCAATCGCCGCAAGTTTATGACGGGCATGGGGGCGGCCGGGGCGGCTCTCATTGTCGGCAAGCTGGCGCCGAACTTTCTCAACCCCCGAATGGTCGCTCACGCCGGGACCAAACTGCAATACGTTAAGAGCAACCTCAGTACGCAGGGCGAAAAACTTACGCCTTTCCAGGACATTACGACTTACAACAACTTCTACGAATTCGGCAGCGATAAAGAAGACCCTTCGCGTTACACAACCGATTTCAAAACTATTCCATGGAAAGTGTCCATTGAGGGCCTGGTCAAGAATCCCAGCACCTACGACGTGGACGGCATCATCAAGATGCACCCATCCCTCGAGGAGCGGGTTTACCGTCTACGTTGCGTCGAAGCCTGGTCCATGGTGATTCCTTGGATCGGCATTCCGCTCAACTCGGTCATCAAGGCGGTCGAACCAACGTCGAAGGCGAGATTTGTCGCCTTTGAGACCCTGTACGATCCAAAGCAAATGCCAGGACAAAGGCGTTCCATACTCGAGTGGCCTTACGTCGAGGGACTGCGCATGGACGAGGCCATGCATCCCCTGACCATCCTGGCGGTCGGGCTTTATGGAGAGACTCTGCCCAACCAGGACGGAGCTCCGATCCGATTAGTGGTCCCGTGGAAATACGGCTTCAAGAGCATCAAGTCCATCGTCAAAATCAAGTTCGTCGAAAAACAGCCGCCTACGACCTGGAACATCATGGCCCTCAATGAATATGGCTTCTACTCCAACGTCAATCCGCAGGTGGATCATCCGCGTTGGAGCCAGGCAAAGGAGCGCCGTATCGGCGAATTCGCCAAACGATCCACACTCATGTTTAACGGCTATGGTGATCAGGTGGCCGGCCTTTACACAGGCATGGATCTGCGAAAGTACTTTTAGTCGCCGTGACCAAACGCAAGATTCTGATTCTGAAATGCCTGGTATGGGTCGCCTGCCTCGCGCCTCTCGGCCGGTTGGTCTACCGGGGATTCGCCGGCCGGTTGACCGCAAATCCCATTGAATTCATTACCCTCTCCACGGGGACGTGGACCCTGGCGTTCATTCTCGTCACACTCAGCGTCACGCCCCTGAGGAAACTCACGGGCCTGGCGTGGCTTATCAAGTTTCGCAGGCTGATTGGATTGTTCGCCTTTTTCTATGCCTGCCTGCATTTCTTGACCTTTGTCTGGTTGGATAAATTTTTCGACCTCTCGGACATGGTCAAGGATGTCATTAAGCGTCCTTTCATAACGGCAGGATTCTTCGCCTTCCTGCTGCTGATTCCTCTCGCAGCCACCTCCACGGCGTGGGCGATCCGCAAGATGGGGGGCAGGAATTGGCAGCTGCTGCACCGGATCATTTATCTGTCCGCGGCCGCAGCCGTTGTCCATTTCTGGTGGAAGGTCAAGGCCGATACTCGCCAGCCGCTGATTTACGCCACCATCCTGGGCGTATTGCTCCTGTACCGTGTGTCCGCTTGGGGCCTGCGCCGGCGCGCCAAGAAAATCGATGTCAAGCTGCGAGACATTGAGGTCCAGAAACTGGCGAAATCCTAGGCTGGCAGAGGAGCGTCTTTGGGTACACGTCGCTCCTCCCAGCGAAGCTTTATGAACCACAAACCGCACAAAGCGGCATATCCGCATCCTAAAAACCTCAACGCAGAGGTCGCTGAGACCGCAGAGGATGCTTTGCTTCTGAATGACTATTCTCTGCGACCTCTGCGTTGATCTTTTGCTTTTCTTCGCTCTACGGCGAAGATTTGTACGTGAGTAGCACGAAAGATACGAAAGCGGTTTCTTTTCGCGTCTTTCGCGTGTTTCGTGGATTCAGGCTTTGATCGACGGTCGGGAGTCGGAGGCCTGATCGGCAGCCTGGATGGCCGGTCCAATGGACTTCCATGCATAGAGCAGAAGGAGGAAAAAAACGATGCCATTGAAGAAAAACGTCGCACGAATGTTCAGGTGCGTGAGGACTCCGGCAGCCACCGGCCCGATGGCTGCGCCCAGGAGTGATGCGCTCGCCAGAAACGAAAACGATGTCCCGCGCGTTTCCTTCGGAACCACCATGCTTGCCAGAGTATACATCACCACCATGCACCCGCCGGCCAGCAGGCCGAGTGCCAGGCGCAGAACCAGGAGTTGCTCCGCCGCCCAAACCAAACCCATGGGAGTGCAGATCAGCGCGCCGGCGGCCAGGCGCCACAACAGAAGCCGGCGCGGCGAGCCTCTCTTTAGCCGATTCCCCAATATCAATGCGGAGACTGCCTCGGCGAAAAGCCCGAGCGAAATGATCAATCCCGCGGTCTTGGCTACATTGCGCAAACTGGTTCCCAGAGCGAGAATGTAAAGCGGAATGACCGGCGCAAAGCTGCGCTCGACAAAATTCACAAAAAAGAGCACAGCAATCATAACCCCGAAGGAAGGGATGGCAGCGGCCTGCTTGAACGAAATGCTGCGCTCCCGAGCGCCGCCAAGAGCGGCGGCTGCCACTGCATCCGGATCTTTGTAGAGGCGATCGATCATGATAAGCGCCACTGCGGCCAGGACTGCACTGACCATGCAGGTTTTGCGGATCCCGATCGAATCCGCAAGCAATCCGCCGACAATCGGCCCCACAGCGGAGGAAATCATCTGCACCGTTTGCAGCAGCCCGATGGACTGGCTCATGTGATCTTTAGGGGTCGTAGATACCAGCAATGGCATGGACAGGGTGGCAAATCCTCCGGTCAAGCCTAGGGCTATGCGCAGAATGAGCAGGTGGTAGACGCTGGTCGCGAAACCGAAGAACGCCCAATGCAGCGCCATGGCAAAGGCACAGCGTTCGATCATCAGCTTCATGCCGTAGCGGTCGCCGATCCGCCCCCATGCAGGGGCAAGGAGCGATGCCAGGAGCGGCGCGATCGTGAGCAACAAGCCTGCCCAGGTTGCAATGCCGGCCTCCCCCTGCACGCCCAGATCTTTCACGTACAAGGGCAGAAACGGCATGACGAAAGTGAACCCGGAAAACACTAGGGCGGCGGCGATATTGATCGCCAATCGATTGCGGCGCCATTGCTCCTTTGGAAGGGAAGGGCGGATGGGAAGAGCGCTCATGAGGGAGTGGATTATATGCTAATATTAAAGATTTGGTGTAATCCGTTATTGAGGACATTCTGTTTTGACGGACAAAGCCTACATCCGGAACTTCTCCATCATCGCTCATATTGACCACGGCAAGTCGACCCTTGCCGACCGCCTGCTGGAGCGTACGGGGGCGCTCAGCCAGCGCGAAATGGCGGATCAGGTTCTGGATGCCATGGATCTGGAGCGTGAGCGCGGCATCACCATCAAGGCTCACGCCGTACGTTTGAAGTATCTCGCGGAAGATGGCTGCGAATATATCCTGAATCTCATCGATACTCCCGGCCATGTCGATTTTTCCTACGAGGTGTCGCGCAGCCTCTCGGCCTGCGAGGGGGCGCTCCTGGTCGTGGATGCGTCCCAGGGAGTCGAGGCCCAGACCCTCGCCAACACCTATCTGGCGCTGGATCATCACCTGGAGATCATTCCCGTCATCAACAAAATCGACCTGCCGAGCGCCGACATCGACCGCGTCAAAGAGCAGATCGAGAACATCATCGGATTGGACGCCAAGGACACAATTCTTTCCAGCGCGAAGGAAGGAATCGGCACGGAGGAAATCCTCGAAGCCATCTGCCATCGCTGCCCGCCGCCCAAAGGCGAATACGACCAGCCTCTCAAAGCACTGGTCTTCGACTCCTGGTTCGATCCCTACCGCGGTGTGATCGTACTGATTCGCGTCG
Organism: Acidobacteriota bacterium; assembly: GCA_041501225.1. Lineage (GTDB taxonomy): Bacteria > Acidobacteriota > UBA6911 > UBA6911 > UBA6911 > JAFNAG01. The sequence goes on along the minus strand of JBGQNR010000035.1, from coordinate 3,535 downwards.
TCGACGGCACGCTACGCCGGGGCATGAAGATCCGGCTCATGGCGATTCGGCAGGCATTTAACGTCGAGCAGGTGGGTGTAATCACTCCGAAGTTTCAGGATGTGGATGAGTTGTCCGTAGGAGAGGTCGGTTTTGTCGCTGCCGGCATCAAACGCATCGCCGACTGCAAGATCGGCGACACCATCACCGACGACTCCAGTCCGACCGCCGAGCCCTTGGCGGGCTTTCTGGAAGTAAAGCCGATGGTGTTCGCCGGGCTATATCCGATAGACAACGCGCAATACGAAGATTTGCGGGATGCGCTGGAAAAACTCCAACTCAACGATTCCTCCTTTTTCTACGAGCCGGACACATCCGGCGCACTGGGGTTCGGCTTCCGTTGCGGCTTCCTCGGCCTGCTGCACATGGAGATCGTTCAGGAGCGCCTGGAGCGGGAGTTCAACCTGTCGCTGATCACGACCGCCCCCGGCGTGCGCTATCGCGTCACCAACCGCAAAGGGGAGGTGATGGAAATCCACAATCCCTCCAAACTGCCGCCCCCCGGCGACATCCTCAAGTTCGAAGAGCCCATGATTACTGCCATGATCATCTCGCACAGCGATTACGTGGGCCCGATTCTGAAGCTGGCGGAAGAAAAACGCGGCGTGCAGAAGGGATTCGAATATGTCACGACCAACCGGGTCTTGATTACCTACGAACTACCACTGGGTGAAATCGTCCTGGACTTCTATGACCGGCTGAAATCCGTTTCCAGAGGATACGCGTCGCTGGATTACCACTTCTCGGATTACAAGGAGTCGCGGCTCGTAAAACTCGACATCCTCGTGAGCGGAGAGCCTGTCGACGCGCTCTCCCTCATCGTCCATCAGGACAATGCCCCACTGCGCGGCAGGGCTTTGGCCGCCAAGATGAAAGAGCTGATCCCGCGGCAGATGTTCGAGGTAGTAATCCAGGCTGCCATCGGCAGCAAAGTGATCGCACGTGAGGTCGTGCGGCCGATGCGCAAGAACGTCCTCGCCAAGTGCTACGGGGGAGACATCACCCGCAAGCGCAAGCTCCTGGAAAAGCAAAAGGAAGGCAAGAAACGAATGAAAAAACTCGGCAAAGTCGAGATCCCCCAGGAAGCCTTCCTCGCCGTGCTCAAAGTCGAGTAGTATCGCTTCGCGGTGGCCATACAAATAATTGATAATCAAGCCTTACAGTTGGATCGCACCGAGACAAGCGATCCGGGGCGTCCAGGGAGCCAGGTCCAGGCTTTTTCCTCGGTGTCCCGCTGCCCTTTGTGACTTTTTCCCTAAAGGGCTGGCCGGCTCCAGCCGATCAGTTTCTTCAAAAGCAAACCCCCTGGGGAAGAACTATGCGATTCGCCGGACAAAACATCACCGATTGGAAGAATGACGAGGGGAAAGGAACGCTGGGCTGCCTGGTTTCTCTTCTGCTTCTGGGCGCCATGCTCCTTGTCGGTCAGCGGCTAGGTCCGCCATATTTTTCCTACAAGAGCCTGGAAGGCGATGTCGGCACCGAAATCAGCCGGGCGGGTTCCCATTACTTCTCCGACGAGACTCTGGTGCAGAACATCATGGATGTGGCGAAGAAAAATGAAGTCCGCCTCAAGAGGGAAGATATCAAGGTAGAGCGCCTGGCCGGACAAGTACAAGTTTCTTTCCAGTACAGCGTACCTGTGGACCTGATCTTTTTTCAGCACACGTTTGAATTCAAAATCAAGGCCTCGAGTTTTATCGGAACCCTCTAGATATTAGAGAAAAACAGGCCGCCAAGGTACGGAATCCCGAAGCCTCCAATGCAGGCAACAAGCAACGACGCCCTGGACTCCCGGAGATCGGTCGGAGCTTGCGCGCTTCGGACATCCCTTCAGCTTGCGCCCGAGATCAGGAAAGCCTAAGATAGGGCTGATGCCAGCGCATAGAGGTAAGCCTGAGGAGAGTAGGACACATCTTTTAGGCCCCGGCAGTTTGACGCGATGCATTACCGGGACCTCTCTGGCATTATTATTGTTTGGCTTCATTCTCGGCTGCAGACCCGCTGTGGTTCGGGTGCAGGTTTCCAACGAGGATCTGATGCGTGCAAACATCGTCGCCGGGGAGGGCGATGTTTCCTTCGCGCGCAAAGATTACTATGCGGCTTTGATAAAATATCTCGAAGCCGGAAGGCTCAATCCGAACAGCGAATATATCTTCAACAAGCTGGGAATCACTTACTCCCGCCTCCACTTCTACATGCAGGCATTCGCAGCGTTCAATCACTCGATCGGACTCAATCCAAAGTATTCTTACTCTTACAACAATATAGGTTCGGTCTACTTCGCCGACAACAACAAGAAAAAGGCGGAAGCCTGCTTCCGCAAGGCCATCAGCCTGAAGAATGACGAGGCGTCGTTCCACGTTAACCTGGGGACGCTCCTTTTTGAAAACAAGAAGTATGAAAATGGCCTGCAGGAGCTGAGGAAGGGACTTGCGCTCGATCCCGAAATCCTAAAAAAATCTGAAGGCTCCGGCCTGGTGGCTGCAGTTTCCCAGAAAAACACCGCGGAAAAGAACTACTTTATGGCGCGATTCTATGCTTCCCAGGGTGATACGGATCGCGCGGTAGAGAATCTGCAGTTAGCCTTGACCAACGGCTTCACCAATCTGGAAGCCCTCCGCACAGAAAAGGATTTTGACCCGATCCGGCAGCAGGAGAAGTTCATCGCCTTCATGAAGTACGCCGCACAGGTGCTTAAAACCTGACGAGTTTCCCGATGCCATCAAGCGTCGCTGCGGGTGCGCGGCGACAGCTCCACCAGCCAGGCGGCCAGCAGAGGAATGAGGATTTCGTGGTGGCCGGTGATCGGGATGCCCGTTCCCCCTTTTTGCACGGGCCTTTTGAGGACATTTTCCCGCGGGCGGTAGTGCTGGAAGAAGTCGAGGTTGGCGGTGGTGAAGTTCACGAGCTCGTTGCCGCTGTTGCGCACCAGCGTGACGCACTTGAGGAAAACTTCAGGCATCGTCACAGCTGAGCCGCAGTTTAAATAGACTCCGCCTCCATTCAGACCGGCAACAAGACTGGCAAACAAGCGAAAATCGCGGTGCGAACCCTCGCCCAAAGCGGCCGGGGAACAACCGGGGTGATTGTGAATGATGTCGGCACCGATGGTGACGTGAACGGTGACCGGGATGCCGCGCATGTACGCTTGCTGCAGCAGGCTGAATTCGCCAAATGCCGGCTTGAGAGAATTCAGGTAGCGTCCCAGAGATTCCCCAATGCCCAGGCCATCCCCGGCGCCATCGCTGATCGCCTGGTTGATGTCCCGCCCGGTCTCCTCCGCCATGCCAAAGGCTCCCTCTCTCAGCTGTGCTTCCACGTCTTCGCTGGTGGAACCGATGATGGCGATTTCAAAATCATGGATCATCAGGGCGCCATTGGCGGCGATAGCCGAAATCCAGCCTCGCTGCATCAAATCTATGATCAGCGGGCTCAGACCCAGTTTGACCACGTGGGCTCCCAAACCCCAGATAATCGGTTTGTTCTTTTTCCG
>JBGQNR010000034.1:0-37057 GCA_041501225.1 Acidobacteriota bacterium | reverse complement strand
GGGATAGAACTGATCAGAATCATGACGAAAAGCAGCCCGGCCAACCTACGAAAGTAGCGTTTATTTGTTTGGCGTTTTGTTCGCATTGTCTTTTCCCGCAGGCTTGGCCGGCGTGCTGTTGCCGTATTGGCTTGGCTTCTATTCGGCCAGGAAATCAAGGTATTGAATCTTCTCGAAATTTTGCAGCAACTCGAGCTTTTCCAAAATCTCCCGATGCTTGAGAATTTCCTTTTCCTCCGCCGTCAGGGCCGGAGGTTTTGAAGCCGGCGTAGTTTTGGGTGCCGGGTTCTGCTGGGGGAGCACCAGGGCCGGCAAGGTGAGCGTCGGCGCCAGGGTCAGGATGATCAGGAGTCGCTTGCGCATTTTCACTCTCAATGCCGTCCGGTACTCACTGGACTCCCAATGGGAAGGTTATGAATCACGTCAAAATCTTCCAGCAGATCGAGATTCTCGATCACTCCCATGTCCTGCAACAGCGGCAAGTTTTCTGCGATGCCGATTTCGCTGATTGTCGCGCCCTGATCGGCGGGACCAGTCCGATGACTGCCGAAATAAATCCCGACCGCCAAGAGCAGGACAAGGCTTGCGGCCGCTGCGGCCTGGCGAGGCCAGCCCCATGCCAGATATCGGCTGAGCCATCGATAGCCACTCCGCGCCTCCTCGGCCTGCTGCTGCCGATGCCGCTCCAGCCGGCTATGAAAGCGTGCGGATAGATCCGACGCCGGCTCGACCTCCTCGTCGATTGCCGGAAAGATCTCGATTCGATCCAGGCGGCTCAACCTCGACGCGCAGTTCGCGCACGAAGCCAGATGGCTTCTGACTGCATGCGCCTCGGCACCGCTCAGCTTGCCGTTCAAAAACGACGCCAAAAATCTTTGGGTTTCTTCGCAGTTCATCTCACAACAGCTCAGGCAGCAGAGGTCTGAGCCTCTCTGCCATGGCCTCCTTTGCCCTGTGGATAAGCGATTTAACCGCTTTTTCACTGACTCTCATTACCGCCGCTACTTCGGCGTACGATAGTTCCTGGTACTTGTTGAGAATGAAGGCCAGGCGCTGGTTCTGCGGCAGCCCGTCCAGTGCCTGCCGCAAGGCCCGGACCACCGCGACTTTTTCCAGCATCTTGTCGGGACCAACTCTTGCCGAATCCGCAAGATCCATCGGGTTTGCGTGACGCATCTTCGAAACCATCGCCATCAAGCGATGTGTGGACAGCCCTATACTGTGGACTGCGAATTTCGTTCAGGCAGACATTGGTGGCAATCCGGTATAGCCAGGTTGTGAATTTGGCCTCCGGTCGATAATTCGCCGCCGAGTCGTTCACCCGCAGGAACACTTCCTGGGCCATTTCCTCGGCGATCTCACGTCGGCGCACGAAACGATAGGCAAAATTCGTCACGGCCCTAATGTGCCGCGTGAACAGGTCCTCAAAAGCCCCGAGGTCTCCCTCCTTGAACCGAAGCATGCGTTCCGTGTCGGGATCCAACCCTTCCGGCCTGTTCTTTTCAGCCATGCTAAACCAGGGGCTCCATTTCAACAGTGCGTCCAAATCTCCTGCCTCCACCATATCGGCACAATCCCGAGCATCATTGAACCCCGATCCAGCCGCCAGGCTGAGTGCGCGGCACTCCTTTCTCATATCCATAAACACAGAGTTGGCAAAAAAGTTCCGTGAATTGGTCATTTCTTCAAGGTCTCAACGCACGAATATCCGCTGCGGAACTTTTTTCCCAACGTTGTGTTTGATGGAGCGGACAGAGGGAAACACAACCAAAACGGAAAAGGAGAAAGCGATGAAGATTCAGAAAACACTGGCCATTGGATTCATTCTCACTGGAGAGCTCCTTGCAGGAGGGCATACTGCCCGCGCCGGCCAGTCTGGCGGCGATGTGCAAAAGGATCGCAAGGAGATCCGGGCCGACAGACGCGACCTGAAAAATGATCTCCGGGATGTGAGGGCAGACAAGAAGGATGTGCGTGGGGATCATCAGGATCTGCAAGCCGACCGCAAGGACCTGAAGCAGGACATCAAGAACAAAGCAGGCGCCGCGGAAATCAAAGCAGACCGGCGAGATATCCGCAGCGACGTGCGCGACGTGAAGCAGGACAAGAGAGACATCCGGAACGACAAGATCGACCTGCGGCGTGACGTGCCTGACCTAAGGCGCGACAAAAAGAAGTAGATTTCGGGGACAGGCGCCATAACTTCGAAATTATTCGAGGTTATGGCGCCTGTCCCCGAAATTATTATTCACAACGCAGTGCGATCAGCGGGTCAACGCGCGACGCCCGTCTGGCGGGAACATAGCCGGCGAGCACGGCGACCGCAGCGATCACCAGTATCGATAAGGTGAGCGTAAAAGGATCGAGAACGGCCAGACCGAACAGCAAACTCTCCACGAAGCGCCCGCAAGCCAGCGCGGCAGGTACTCCGATGAGAATGCCGATGACCACCATAAGCGCAGTCTCACGAAGAACACTGCCCAGTATCCATCCCCGCTGGGCGCCCAGCGCCATACGAATCCCAATCTCGTGAGTTCTGCGTTCGGTCGCATAGGCGAGCACGCCGTACAATCCTATGGATGCCAGCAACAGTGCGAGCACGCCAAAGAAACTGGAGACCTGGGCAATCATGCGCTCGCGCGTGATCGACCGATTCACCAGTTCAGTCAGGCTTCTGGCAGCAAGGATGGGCAATGCCGGATCGCTTTCCTGAATCTTCCTTCTCACGGCTTGCAGCAAGTTATCGGGATCGGCAAGCGTCCGGATTTCGAAATAGGCGGCCGGAGGGATTTCGCCCAGCGGATGGAAAAAGGGGACGTAGAACCGTCTGGGGATCTCCCCGCGCAATCGGTGATCCTTCGCATCCCTGGTGACACCAACGATTTCAAAGGTAACCCGGGTATCCGGAAACTCGTCTCTGACATGCTTGCCGATCGGGTTGCTTTTGCCGAAATAAAACTTGGCGAAGGCCTCGTTAACGACGCAAACCGGGTTCGAAGACACGGAGTCCTGCGGGCCGATCTCGCGCCCCAGCAAAATCGGGATCCCCAGCGCCGAAAAATACTGCGGCCCGACCTCGTCGAAACGCGCCGCGTTATCTTCCTCTTTGTCGGAGTGGTAACCTTCAACCGTGATCTGGTCACCTGATTCCGTTCCCCCAAACAGTCCATTTTCGGAGATTGTGATTCCGCGAATCCCGGGGAGCCCCTTCAGATTTTCGAGCACTCGTTGGTAGAGTCCGGCACGCCCCGGACTGTCATACCCAGCAGCGAGAGCGTCGACGCGCACGACCAGCAGATGATCGCGGCTGTATCCCAAATCCACGACCTGCAGGTTGCGAAGTGTACGTACAAAAAGGCCCGTACCCAGCAACAGCAGGAGCGAAATCGCTACCTGCGCAACCACCAGCAACTTGCCGATGTTCAGACGCCTTCCGCTGCCGGCCACACTGCGGGCATTCTCTTTCAGCGTGCTGTTGACATCGACCCGGGTGGCACGCAGGGCTGGAACAATCCCAAACAACAAGCCCGTCAATATCGACACTGCCGCGGTAAAAGCGAGAATGCGCAGGTCGGGCTCTACATCCAAGGGAATCGGCTCCGGCCCGGAAGATGCCAATCCGATTAAAACCCGGGCCGCCCAATAGGAAAACATCACTGCCATTGCGCCACCCATTGTCGAAAGCACCAGGCTTTCCGTCAACATTTGCCGAAGCAACCGCCGCCCCGTGGCGCCGAGGGCGATACGTACGCCGACTTCCTTCTGCCTGGCGGTCGCCCGTGCCAGGAGCAGGTTGGCGACATTGGCGCAAGCGATCAGAAGCACCATGGCCACAATCACCATCAGCAACAGCAGAGGCCGGGAGAATTCCTCGCGCCGGCTCGATGCACCGGTAGCCCCTGATTGAACCAGGATCTTCTGATCTGTAATCTCCCGGCGGCGCTGGGGGTCCACAACCGATCCCGCCTGCGCTTCCAGGTACTGCCTGAAGATCACATCGATGTTCGCCTGCGCCAGGGCCAGATCCATTCCCGGCTTGAGACGGCCGCCGATATGCAGCCACATCACCTTTTCAGCGCGCTTCGGATCATCACGCAGCCAGAACCTGCCGGGTTTTGCCTGGGGCTGCATCATCATTGGAAGATAGAGATCCGGGGAATCGCCGACAATTTCGCCATGAAAACCCTTGGGAGTTATGCCGATGACCGTAAATTCACTTTTATTCAGTCGGAAGGTCCGCCCAACCACGGACAAGTCCGATCCGAAGCGCTTCATCCAATAGTCATAACCGAGGACCACGACCGGATCGGATCCCGGGCTTGAATCTTCTGCGGCGGTGAAGGCCCTCCCCGCCAGCGGCCGGACCCCGAGGACTTCAAAGTATCCTCCGCTGACAAGTTTCCCGCGCACCTCCTCGACCGGTCCCTGTCCGATGCGCGCATTGATGCGGGCCGGATTGCTCTCCGAAGCAAAAACGCCTGCAAAAACCTGGTTGTGATCGCGTATGTACTCGAATTCCTGGTAGGTGAAGAGCGAACGTACGCCGCTCTGAATGCCGATGGATATCCCGGAGGAGGTCGGATCGGACAAGAGCACGAGCCGTCTGGGATCTTGCACGGGCAGGAGGCGCAGCATGACCGCATCCACAAGAGAGAATATGGCGGTATTCGCGCCAATGCCGAGGGCAAGAGAAAGGATCGCCACAGATGCGAATCCGGGATTGAGCCGCAGAGCGCGGAGAGCGTACTTGATATCGTCGACAAGATTTCTGGCTATCGACATGGCCTTCAATCTTTCTTAGGCGCACTCATGCTTGGTTGAGTCCCCAAAGACCCCAAAGCGGTATGACCGCATCCCAAAAACCCCGACGCAGGGATCGCAGAGGATTCTCTATTTTTGAATAACTCTTCTCTGCGATATCTGCGTCGATCTTCTGCTTTCCTCTGCTTTACGCCAAAGATCTGTATATAAGTAGTACAGTGTTGTAAGACGCTGCAAGCTGGAGATTAGTTTGCTCTCAAATGACTTTTCCGTGATCTGCTCCGAAAATTTGCAACTCGCAAAGTCGGCCCCGGCCACCGATACTGTCTCAAAAGTCCAGCGCCGGAGGCGCGGAAGATACTAGCCCCGGGCGTGAGCCCGGGGTTTGGAATGTCAAGAGAAAGAGCCCTGAAGGGGCGAAAGGCCTGTAACGCTGGATCTTTCGCCCCTCCGGGGCTCCTCAACGCATGCCGCCAAACCCCGGGCTCACGCCCGGGGCTAGTGTCTGATCGCCCCTTTAGGGCTGTCGTTTCCAACAGCAGCATAGTTTTGAGACGGTCTCGCCAGCCGGGGCTTGGAACCGAATAATCTTGGGACCTGAGCGCCGTGCGGCGCCCGGCGCCCGCTTTACTTCCACATTTATATGCACCTGGGTGCATCCCCGGCGCATGGGAGACTGTGTTGATCTTTTGCTTTTTTTGAGCTTTACGGCAGAGGTTTGTACGTATGTAATACGGAACTCAGGAGATAAAAAACTATGAAAACAGATCGCTTCAGATGCTTATCCGCCGTATTGATCCTCTGCCTTTTGACTGCACTTCCCGCGCTGGCACAGAAGGGTCGGGTTCTCGAACCGGGCACGCCGGCCTCCGTGGGCATGGACGGCACCAAGCTCGCAGAGGGCGTCAAGCTGTATAGGGAAGCGGTGGATCGGGATGATATCCGTGGAGCAGTCCTGATGGTTGCGCGCCACGGCAAGATCGTCCTCCTGGAAGCCGTCGGATGGAAGCACAAGGGTTATCAGCTGCCGATGGAAAAGGACACACTCTTCCGAATGGCCTCCAATACCAAGCCAGTCATCGCCACCGCTGTCTTGATGCTGGAGGAAGAAGGCAAGCTGCGCGTCGACGACACGGCAGCCAGGTATCTACCTTCATTTAATAATTGGCGATCCCGCACCATCACCATCGCTCAATTGTTGTCGCACACCTCCGGTTTCAGAATTTCCGAAATCTTTTATCCTTTTGATCCGAAGGACGGCCCGCCATCTTTGCGCACCGCAGTGAATAAGTTCGGCAAGGAAGGACCTGAGGTCGAACCGGGCACCTCCTACAGTTACAGTAACCCCGGCTTCAACACCCTGGGAGCCATGATTGAAGTTGTTTCAGGCCTGCCGCTGGAAACGTTTCTGAAGAACCGGATCTACGATCCTCTGGGAATGACCGACACCTTGAACCATGAAGACTCCGGCAAGCTCGCCCGCATGGCTACAGTGTACCGCGGCAGAGCGGGCGCACAGGGCCGGATCGAGTTCCAGCAGGGATTCACACCCGACGACGGGCCGGACTATCCGGTGATCCGCGCCTCGGGTGGAATGATCTCCACTGCTTTGGACTACGCGAAATTCCTGCAGATGTATTTGAATGGCGGCCGGTATGGTGATGCAAAGATCCTGGCACCGGAATCGATCAAGAAAGCCACGACCGCTCAGGTGAAGGTGAATGAGCGCAGTCAGTATGGGTTCGGCTGGTCCATCTCCGGCGATGGCATTGTTTCCCACGGCGGATCCGACGGGACGATGGCCTGGGTGGATCCTGCGCGGGATCTTTTCGCCCTGGTATTCACCCAAAGCCCCGGAGGGAGAAATCCGACTCAGCAATTCCAGAATCTCGTTGCTGAAAGCTGCACCGTCAAATAGCTACGACCATTGCGGCAAGACCACGGCTAAAGACATAACCGCGAAATACGCGAAACACACGAGGGCGCTTTCGTGTGATTCGCGTATTTCGTGGTTTGCTCTCCTGCGCCTTTCCTTAAGTTATCATTCAGCTCGTGCCAGTTGCAGGCCGGACAGCAGACGAGTCTGGGCGCGGGCGCAACAACGACTCCACCGCAAGGTAGAGGGCTGGCAGGACGATAAGTCCGTCGCGCACCATCGTGAGCGGAGTAATCTGGTCGCTAAAGCTGAAACAGCCGCAATTCGCCTCGATGCCGCGGAAATAGGTGATGGCCAGGATGCCGATAAACGTCATCAGCAGCCCGCAAGCTGCAAGGGCAACGTAGCGCATCTTCCACCCAATGAGCACCAGTATTGCCAGCGCGATCTCGACCCAGGGGAAATACTTGCTCATCGGCAATATAAGCGAGGTCGGGAACAGCTTGTATCCATACAAAACCGCAGCAAATTGCAGCGGCGATTCCAGCTTGATGTAGCCCGTAAAAATGAAGATTCCTCCCAGTCCTAAACGGCAAATCCAATGGAGGATTCGTAAGATTATCGTTCTCACTTGACAATCCTGTCGAAGTATTCCTTCAGCATGAGGTAAGGAAGAAAACCCACAACTTTCTGCTCCTTGGCAATGGCATAAACAAAAAAGGTCGGCGTAGACTGCACTTCCTTTTTGTTTCCCATGGCTATCTCGGCGTCGATGGCGGCGTCGATCGACGGGTCGAGGAGCAATTTCTTGAGATTGGTGTATTGATCCGCTCCCAGTGCCTTGAAAGCGACATCATCCACCGAACCGTCTTGAGACCACTTCGCCTGGTTCTCGAAATAAGCGTCGACCAATGTCTGATATGCTTTCTGACCCAGTTTTTGGGCTGCCTTGACGTAGCGTGCCGCCTGGCGGGAATATTTGTGCATTTGAAGAGGAAATTCGTGGTACACCACGCAGACCTTGTCCAGGCTGCAATAGTCCTTCAAAACCAGCCGCATTGTCTCAATGTACAATTGCCGGCAAGCTGGGCACTCGAAATCAGAAAACACCTCAACCCGAATGGGGGCGTCGGGCTTTCCGCCCAGACACTGCTCCGGCTTCAGATCCGCCGTCTGCGCGGATGCCCTGGAAACGACGGCAACAACAAGCACATACAGGGTCAGGTATAGGATGCGTAGTATCGATCTCATTGGATCACTCCACTTATATTGTCTCGAAAGTTATAGAGAATCCTGCCGCACAGTTCAATAATAACTATTTAAGAACGATAGCAATATGCTGCCGCCGAGCCAACCGGTCGATTCAATGGCACCTGCTCTTTCACTTGGAGAATTCACAGTAGCCTGCTCTATGCTTAGGCTTATCATTGGTATGCGCACGGTTTTTGCCTGGCTTGCAGGAGGGACACGAAAGCGGGTCTCGTTCCCTCCGCACCCGCACGAGCAGGAGAATCGTCCTATGAAGCTATTGACTCATACATGCGTCGCCATCGCCATCCTGGTGACATCACTCCTGGCATCTGCGGTCGTTCGGCAACGGCAGATGGAGAGCCTGGATCGCGGTGTTGTCGCCGTGAACCAAGGTCAGGGAAAGATATGGGTTGGATGGCGGCTGTTGGGCAACGACCCCGACCGCATTGCCTTTAACCTCTATCGTGCGACTGCCGGAGGTGCCGCCGTCAAACTCAACGACACGCCCCTTACTGGACCGACGAATTTCCTGGACACAAAGGCTGATGTCGCGAACTCCAACACCTACTTCGTGCGGCCGGTCGTGCTGGGCAGAGAGCAGAGGGCTGACAAGTCGTTCACGCTGCCGGCCAACTCGCCGGCTCAGCAATTCCTCTCCATTCCGTTGAGGACACCGGATGGCTATTCCCCCAACGATGCTTCGGTGGGGGACCTGGATGGCGATGGCGAATACGAAATTGTCTTGCACCAGACCGGCCGCGGCCGCGACAACGCCCAGGCGGGAATTACGGATCCTCCCATCCTGCAAGCCTACAAGCTGGATGGAACTTTTTTGTGGGAGATCAATCTCGGCAAAAATATCCGCGAAGGCGCTCACTACACCCAATTCATGGTCTATGATCTCGACGGCGACGGCAGGGCTGAGATCGTCTGCAAGACCGCCGATGGCACCACCGATGGCAAGGGCAAAGCCATCGGTAATCCGGGCGCAGATTATGTGAGCCGCGCCCAGGACAATAAGCAAGGGAAGGTCCTCGACGGCCCGGAATTTCTGACGGTATTCGAAGGAAAGACCGGTGCGGCCCTGGCAACGGCTGATTACATTCCGCCTCGCGGCAATATCGCGGGCTGGGGCGACGATTACGGCAATCGCGTGGATCGTTTCCTGGCCGGCATCGCATATCTGGATGGGGAAAGACCCAGCGTGGTCATGTGTCGCGGTTATTACACCCGCACCGTGCTCGCGGCCTGGAATTGGCGCGGTGGAAAATTGACTCAGGTCTGGACCTTCGACAGCGATGACGGCACACTCGGCAATGATCGATACCGCGAGCAAGGCAATCACCAGCTCAGTGTGGGGGATGTTGATGGCGACGGCAAGGATGAGATCGTATATGGCGCCTGCGTGATCGACCATGACGGCAAAGGCTTGTACACGACCGGCAGGGGCCATGGCGACGCGCTGCACTTCTCCGATCTCGACCCGGACCGGCCGGGTTTGGAGGTCTTCCAGGTTCACGAGAAACCCTCCGAAACTGCGGGCGGCGATTTTCGAGACGCCAAGACTGGTGAGCTGATTTGGGGATTGCCATCACCCAAAGACGCGGGAAGAGGCATGGCCGCAAATATCGACCCCCGCTATAAAGGCTATCAGTGCTGGTCGGCCCCCAGTAACGGGTTGTATTCCTGCAAGGGAGAAAAAATCTCCGACAAGAAACCGCGATCCTGCAATTTTGCGGCCTGGTGGGACGGCGATCTTCTGCGCGAACTTCTGGATCGCAACATCATCAGCAAATGGAATTGGGAGGATGGCACGGAGACCGACCTTCTGACGGCCGATGGATGCACCTCCAACAATGGCACCAAAGCCACGCCGGTATTGAGCGCGGATTTATTCGGTGACTGGCGCGAGGAGGTCATCTGGCGGACGACCGACAACAAGGAACTGCGGATCTATACAACAACCATACCCACGCAATACCGTCTCTACACTTTGATGCACGATCCGCAATATCGTCTGGCCATCGCATGGCAGAACGTGGCGTACAACCAGCCCCCTCACCCGGGCTTCTACCTCGGAGAGGGCATGGCTCCGGCGCCGCGCCCGGCGATCAGGACACGAAACATATCAAGATGACGCGCCGAACCGCCTTGGAATTGCCCCTGACTGGCGCACTGACCCTCCCCGGCAAAGAATAATGGTGACTGTCGCGACAATTAAAAAGGTTTTAGTGCATTTTCATGTGGAAGACAATCGAACTCTGCGGTTTTGTCGCACCTTGGGCGTCCCTCTTCTTGCCGCCGAACAGCCGCAACATGTTTGCGCATTGGCATTCGGGTCTCATACATGAATTGTAGTTTTGTAGCTGCGGCAGGAGGCTCGGATTTCAATTGCTCCCGCCTTGATACACCTGACCGGCATACAGGTGAAAAATCGGCTCTGTGCAGAATCTGGTGTAAAATAGGGCGGGATGCGGAACCATCCACCCGTTTGCGCGGTAAGTCCGAACGCATCACCATGCCGCCATGGAGGTGCTTCATGAGTACCAGCCCTGCAATTTTCCCGTTTGTATTGTGGCTCGTGGCTGCTGCATTCGCCCAAGGCTTCTGGGAGAAGAAACCTTCTGCGGAGTGGTCACCACGCGAGTGTGAAAAGCTCCTGACCGATTCGCCGTGGGCGAAAAGCCGCGTTCTGGGGAATGTCCTGATCGAGGAGATTGGGAATCCGTCATCAGTGGATGGCCGCGAGGGCAACCCCTGGCTTGCCTATTCGGCACGGTTCTGGTCCGCACGACCAGTGCGGCAAGCTTATGTTCGGCAGCTCCGGTTGGCCAAGGATTTCCTGGCCCTGCCGCCGGATCAAAAACAAAAGATCGAAGCGCAAAACGACCGGATGCTGAGCGCGGAATATTCCGATCGCATCGTCCTTGTAGTCGGCTGCTCAACCAACGTGGAGTCGTACAAACGCGATTTGGTCCGCTATTGGCAAACCCGCCCGCCGGCCATGTGGGCCATGGATACCTTCCTGCTCTCGAGCAAGGGTCGCATCCCGCCCCTCGGCGTCGCGGTCGCTCAGGGCGCAGGCGACCAATTGGAACTTACCTTCCCCCGGGTTATCAGCGGGCAACCGGTTGTTGGTCCGAACGACAAATCCATCTCACTCGAGTTTGTCCATCCTAATATTGGCGTGTTGCGGTCCGAACGGATTCTCTTCAGCTTCAAAGTGAAAGAGATGACAATGGACGGCAAGGCGGTTTTCTGAGCGCTGAGTCCTGCCGACTGGCCGACACTGGCAATAGCTTTTCTCGGAGACAAAAGGAAAATTGTTGCTGGGCGGAAACCGACTGCCTTATAATAAATAAAAATTAGAAATTTTTAACGCGATCCAATGGAGCATCGCGATTTCATAGTTCCAGAAGAGACACAGGCTTCTGGTCCTTTTTGGCTTCTGTACTGACGAGTGCGGTGTATTGAGTGCCGGGCTGAAGTCGGAGTTGCCGGCTACCGCCTACAGGAGCGGAATCTTTCCGGCGTGCGAAAAAAGCCGGCGGCGCCTCTCCTGCAATCTCCGAGTTTTTTGGTTAGGAATTATCCCGGCCATGGCCCCGACTCCTTTGCCTCGCTCGCCCGTCATAACTTGCCAGCGGGAGGTGTAAATGACTAGGCGTTGCTGTGCAGCACTGGTCCTGGCTTTGCTCGTTGCGATGCCCCTCTGGTCGCAAACCAACAAGGGCAGTATCAGCGGGACAATTTTCGATCCATCCGGCGCGGTGCTGCCGGGGGCTACGGTAACCATTACCAACATTGGGACCGGCCACAAGATCGTCGTGACCACGACCGATAAGGGCGCCTACCAGGCCCCAAATGTAGATCCGTTGGACTATCGCATTGAAGTGGAGGCACCCGGCTTCAAGAAAACATCCATGGACCGTGTCAAGGTTGACACGGCGACGCCTGTCACGGTGAATCTGACCCTGCAACTCGGCTCGCGGGCCGATGTGGTCCAGGTAACGGCAACGCTGCCGTTGGTTAACGCTGAATCGGGCGTCGTATCCCAGACCATTTCTGAACGTCAGATCATGGACGTTCCTTTGAACAACCGCAGCGCGCTGGATCTGGCAATGACCCTCGCCAACGTCACCGGTGATGCGGGCAATGAAGATCCGGATTTGGCTTCGACAATTCCTACCCCAGGATTCAATCTGTTCATCAATGGAGGCCGGGCCGGCAGTTCCAGCATTCTCGCCGACGGCGCCCGCAATACCGGCATCGGTTTGGCCCGGGCCGTGGTTACATTCTCTCCGGATTCTGTGCAGGAGTTCACCGTGATGACCTCAAACTACTCCGCTGAATACGGCCAGAGCAGCGGCGGCGTGGTCAACATCACCACGAAATCGGGAAAAAACAAATTTACCGGCAATCTCAACTGGTACAACCGCAACCCGATCTTTCAGGCGGGCACTTACACCACATCGCCGACAGTGCGGCCGAAGCGCAATCTTCGCCAAAATCAGTTTGGCGCTATTTTCCAGGGGCCGGTGTACGTTCCGAAAATTTATAACGGGCACAACAAGACCTTTTTCTTTGTCTCGTTCGAGCCCCGCTATTACTCAGACAGCACCCCGAATGAGCCGCTGCTGCCCACGGATGCGATGAGGAAGGGAGATTTCAGCAACCTCGTGAATGTGTCCGGCGCCCAGGCTCCGAGAGATGTCGCCGCCCGATTCCCGGGATTGACCACCACCGACGTCGTGCTATACAACCAGTTTCTGACGCAAGGGGACAAGTTCCTGAGGCCTCAGGCCATGCCCACCGGCCAGACCACATTCCCGCAATTTCCGAATAACGTGATCCCGACGTCGATGCTGGACCCGGTTGCGTTGAAGATCCAGGAGAATATCCCTCACGCCGGCGAGTACTTCATCAGCAGCAGCAACACCCTGGCGAATTACTCCACAACGACTTTCATCAAGAACAAGGAGATTCGCCTGACCACCAAGATCGATCATCAGCTAACCAAGAGCAACCGTCTCTCGGGCCGCTACACTCAGGTTCCGATCCGAGGCGACAAGGGATGCTGCGACTTTCAGATCGGGGTGAACGAGATCAATACCGGAGGAACCGACTTCAGTACTTCCAAGCAGCTGTTGATCACGGACACCCACACATGGAGCAGGATGGTCAATGAACTTCTGCTCAATTACACACGCGGCCGTTTTTCCCGCAACATGCCGCCGATGTACGACATTTACACGGGGAGAAACTGGTCCACCGAACTCGGGTTGCCCAGTATCACCACGGGCGGTCTCCCTTCGTTTCTAATGGGCCCTTACTCTATGGGCTTCTCCCAGTCGCAGCAGAATGAGAATATCGAGCAGACCTATAACATTGCCAATAATTTCAGCTGGATTCGTGGGAATATGACCTGGAAGTTCGGCGTGGATCTCGCCGACATGCGCCTCAAGACCGCCCCAATGTATGGCGGACCGGGAGGAAGGTATGAGTTCAACCGGAACACCAGCTGGACCAACAGCGCCCTGACCGGCGGCACGGGTGGCGCACACTACGCTCAGTTCCTGCTGGGTGTGCCCAACCTGGTCACACTGAGAGATTCCTTGTTCACCTACTACTACCGCTGGAAGTCGGCGGCAGGCTATGTGCAGAACGACTGGAAGATCAAATCCAACTTTACGCTCAACCTCGGGCTGCGCTATTCCCTCCAATATCCGCGCGAAGAAGAAAACAATCTGCAGGCTGTCTACCGGCCGGATCTTGCCAAGGAGTACACGTTGGCGGCACCCGTGACCCTTGCTAACGGGCATGTGGTCACCAAAGCGCTAGTGCCCCCAATGGCATTTGCCGGGATGGGCGGCAGATCCAAGTATCTCACACCGGTCGATTATCGCGGCTTTGAGCCGCGGTTCGGCTTTGCCTGGGTTCCGCGCCTGTTCGGCTGGAATGAATCGGGCAAGTTCGTCATCCGGGGCGGCTACGGCCTCTCCCATGGAACGCTCACGGGCATGGATCGCAATGCCAACCCCGATTTCAGCGGCACCAGCGGATTTAACGGCGATACCGGCGGCGCAGATGCCAGCATCGTCAACATCGGCGGGGTCAACTACAACACGATGATGCGCATCTGCTGCAACAAGCCGGCCCTGATCCCCAAAACGCCGTCGCAGAGGCTGAACCTCCCCGCAGACGGTCTGCTTTACCTTGACAGCATCAATTACTCCGGCCTCGTAAGAGTGGTTTCCGGCAACTACCATGTTCCCTACGTCCAGAGTTTCAGTCTTCAAATTTCCTACGAACTGCCTAAGCAGAACGTGCTGGAAATTGCCTACACGGGTGCCAAGGGGACTCATTTGTTCATGCCCCCGATCAATATTGCTCCGCGGTCGTATAGCACTGCAGAATCGTTCTTCCGTTCCGGGCTAAGTCCCGACACTCAGATCAACGATCCGCTGGGCCGCCTGCAGCCGAATGGCCAGGTGGTCCGAATCAACCAGGGGGATGCAGAATCACAGTACCTGGGTTTTGCATCCCTCAGTACCTATCTGGATTCCTCGGCGAACAGCATCCGGCATGGCGGTTACGTCAGCCTGCGCAAGCGTTTTTCCCAGGGCGTGATGTTCACGACCAACTATACTTTCGCCAAGTCCATCGACGATGCTTCGGACAGTGGGGGGGTGAGATTCGTGGATTTCAACATCATCCGCTCCAACGGCCAAGTCATGGTCGGCGCGCCACGATCCAACGACCGATCCGTATCAACGTTTGACGTTCGCCATGCATTTAGCGGAACCTTCCTGTGGGATCTCCCGGTGGGGCAGGGCCGCCAGTTCCTCCCCAGCACCCCCAAATGGGTGAATCACATCATAGGAGGATGGACGCTCAGCGGAACCGGCCGCATTCAGCAGGGAACGCCGCTGGTGGTCGTTATTCGCGACGGAAACCAGCTGGCTCCAGGCAACCTGCGCGCAATCCGTCCCAACCTCGTCCCGGGAGTGCCAATCAAGAATCCATTGTGGACCCGAGATTGTCCCATCGGAACGACCTGTGAACCCTGGTTCAACCCGGCAGCCTTCACTCGCCCGGCCAAGGGGGAACTGGGAAATGCACCCCGTACCATTGATTCCGCGCGCTGGCCCGCGTTCTATCTGTTTGATATGTCAGTGCAGAAGAACTGGCAGTTGCAGGAGGGTAAGCGCCTGCAGCTGCGCGTGGATGCCATCAACCTGTTCAACCACCCGATCTTCCAGTTCGGCAGAGACAGTGACAACGGTGAGATTTTTGCGGCAGTAAGCGAGAATGTCATCAGCAACAGTGAATACGACGCCTGGGCCGCTTTCTCTTCCGGCACCCGGCCGGCAAGATCAACCCCGGCCGGCGCGGCCTTGCTGGCGCAGATCAACGCCATGGTCCGGAGCTACAACACCAATCCCGCCGGGCAGGCTGCGGCCATGGTGCTGCCCAAGGACTTCTATGTGGTTCCGGTTCCTCAGGGCTTCCATTCGATGAACTTGAATTCCTTCGATTTTACCAACGTGCAGGGATTGAAGCTCTATCGATTAAAGCAGTCGTACACCCCGGATCGATGGGGATACCTCGGTGTCACTCGCGGAGCCGGTTCGCTGGCATCTCCCTATACTCCGCGATTTCTCCAGATTGCGATAAAACTCTACTTCTAGCTTTGGCCCAGCGGCGGCGCTCCACGCGCCGCCGCCGGGAGGATTCACGTCTTTCAGGCGATTAGTGTGCGGCACACGGCGCACAAATCGCTGGATTACTCGATGCCAAGCCCCGGCCGGCGGCCGGGGCTTACTTTCCTGCTCCCGCCCACCTCGGGTCGTTTTCGGGCAGGTGCTTGCCGACCATTTCCAGCAGTTCGATGGCATTCAGGCTCCACTGGGCGGTGTTGTTGGTGGAGACACCGGATATTTCGTCAATGACCCCCGGAACATCCGCGCCGTCGATTCGAACGGATGAAAACATCTGGCGGGCAGTGCCTCTCGGGCTCGAACCCAGAAAATCCTGCCAGGCACGCTGAGCCAGCCTGGCGTCCTGTTTCACGAAGGACGCAAATGCCGCCATTTTGGCATATGCACTTCCCCGGCTGCTGTTCATAGCCGCGCCCAGGGCCTTCGTCTGCTCCTCCGCAGGCGCCGTCAGCAGCTCACAATACTGCAGCCATGCCTCATCCCACTGAGGCAGAGAGATCAAGTCACGCATCTCGAAGCACAACTCGGGCCCGCCGAATAGCGCCGCCAGGTGCGGAATAAACACTTCGTCGTGCAGGTGGTAGAGCATCCCCGTCTTGGGATCATAACCATAGGATTGTCCCGAAAACAGCTTGTGAGGCATGGCGGCCATGCATTTCATCCCCGTCATGATCTTGTCGCGATACCGGATCTCGCCGGTCCGTTCCCAGGCTGCCAGCCAATTGCTGCAAAAAGCAAGCCAGTCGGGACCGACACGGGCGTGCGTGGGATATTGGGTCTTGGGTTCGATTTTGCGCAGCGGGTCGATATCCACGAGGCGAAAGTCGGCATCGACGACCTCCTGCATCAGGTCGCCGGTGCGTTCATCCGCTGTGAGGTAGTAATAGAATCGTTTGAGCTGGGCCGCGCTGATCCGGACCTCCTTGGCGCCGTCGCCCCAGTGCCGCACGTTGTGGCGCGAGCCCAATCCCGCGAAACGGCCCTGGTGGTACACGTCCACTTCCTGGACGTGACGGGTCATCGCCTCCGCCATGCGGAAAATGTCCGCACGCCCGGTGCGAAGGAAGCTGTACCACAACCACAACTCCGGCCCCAACTCGCCGTTGGCCCAGGCGAAACCGCCCACGTCGCTGCGCCAGGAATGGCGGGTTGGATCATAGGAGTGCATCACATCGCCATAATCCCAGAAGCCGTACCAGCGCCGCTGTTCTATTTGACCTTGATAGAAAGCGATGGCCTGGTCGAGCTGCTCCTCGATCCACTTCTTTCCCGCTGTGGACCGGTCAGGGAGGCTCCAGATGCCGAAGGCCGGAATCGAGTGGTAATACTCCGGCGGGCACACCAACCGCGGCGGTTGGGCGTCGGCCTTGGACAGTTTCAGCAGTTCCTCATTCGCCGGCGTATCGGCGAACGCATGCAGCGTCAGCTCGGTCGTTCGCGCCACTCCCGTGGCGGTGCTGAATCCGGTATCGATATCCTCGTACGATGCTTCCAGACCGTGCTCCTTGATGTCGTAGTGTCGCAGGTCCATCGCCGGCGCATCCGGCGACCAGAACCATGCGGTCAGCTCCGCGGCATCGGCGGCGGCATTTGCAATTTCCAATCCAGTGGGAGCGAGCTGCCAGAAGTTTTTCATGCCCACGGCTAGACCACCCGTCGTATCGCCTGCGAATGCCAGGCCAAGCGACCGCTTCCCGGCTGCAAGATTGATCCAGCTGCTGTGCGCGCCAGTGCGTTTCTGGATGGTAAAGGAGTCGGCAGAAGTCTGGACGAGCTTGTAGCCGTCCCAGACCGCCATCATAGCTACGTTCTCTTTGCCGGGGAGATCTTCGAGATTCGGAATCGGCTTGCCGGCCACCTGTTTGGCGTACAGGTCCGGCGACGCATTCCGCCTCCCGGCAATCAATCGAAGCGGTTCTGCGAGCATGCCCGTCTCTCCGGCCAGGCGCACGTGGCGGTTGTGCATCTGTTGGCGCATCGGGATGGAGAACCTCACGCCCAATCCGTGAATGAAGTCCTTTTCCTGATCACCGTCGAACACGAAGGAGTGAACCATATGCACGGAGTCGAGCCCCGCATAGAAGTAAAGACGGAGCGTAAATGGCAGCCAGGTGCGATTCGACTTGGCGGCTTTGTGCGCGCCTTCGATCTTCACCACGGCGCGGACAGGACCGGACTGTTCCAGCGTAACCGTTCTGATCTGGCTGACGAAATTCTCCTCGCGTACCACGCCGGCGCTTGCGTACTCTGACCGGTTTTCCAAAACCGCGACCAGCCGGCCGTTTTGCCCCACTTCACGCCCGGCGATCTTCAGGGATTCGATGAAGGATGCCCCGTCACTGGGAATCCGGCACTGGATCGCACCGGTGTCAATGTCGATGCCGCCGGCATTTCGGACTGTCCGAACGGAGGTTTGAGGCAATGCCGGTTGCCCCGGTAACAGCGTCAGCGGCCCGGAGAGACTGGGACCGGCGCTGATTGCATGGCCCGTCCATTTTAGCGAACCATCCGGCCAGTATGCCAGCGGCCAGCTTTGGACCGGCACTCTCTTCCCATCACCAGCTGCCAATGCAAACGCAGCGTTTTTTTGCAGCATGCCCTTCGGCCAGGGAACCCCGAAACTGGCGCCCGCATTGACAGATGGAGTTGCCCGGTCAAGCCAGTTGAGCGGGACGCTCTTCGCCGAACCTTGTGGCAAAAGCTCGGATGCCTCAACATTCAAACGGCCTGCCTGCGCTGAAATCGCTGGGGTACGGTTGCCGGAGAACAAGCCCGTCGTGAGCAACAGAAGAAGCAGCTTATTCTGATTCTTAGATTTCATAGTCATTTCCAACTCAAGATTTGATGCAGCACCTTTTCACCACGGAATACTCGAAATACAGGTTTCAGATTCCCCATCCAGGCCGCTCCTGCCCATTGTACTTGAAGGGACAACCTTTTCATGTAAAATCGGCCGGGTAATGCACTCCGAAACCACTGGGAGCTGACTACGGTAGCCGCAGGAAGGGCACAATGTTTTCGTGCATTTGGCGGGCGCTTTTAGCAGCGGGATTCATCATCCGCGCTCCCGTACAGGATCTAAGGTCATGAACGAAACGGGAAAGGACAACAGGTCTGCAGCCGGCATCCCGATGACTCCGCCGTGGGCCTACGGCATCTGTGCCGGTCTGCGCGCGAGCGGTTGCCGCGAGGTGGTTTATGTCCCGGATAATCCTCTCTCCCACATCCTGCGAGTGCTCGAGCAGGACTATCCCGATGTGAGGGCGACGTTGGCGACGCGAGAGGAAGAAGCGCTGGGGATTGCGGCGGGGCTCTATTTCGGCGGCGCCCGACCGGTGCTGATGATGCAGTCGAGCGGCCTCGGCAACACCCTCAACGCGCTCGGGTCTCTGCTTGTTGCCTACCAGATCCCGGCTCTGTTCATCATCAGCCTCCGAGGTGACGCCGGCGAGTGGAACTCGGCCCAGGTGCCGATGGGACGCGCGGTCGTGCCCATCCTCGACGCCTTCGGCGTTCAGCATTTGGCAATTGAGCACCCGGGAGCAGCCGAGGAAACGGTTCGTGCAGTCGCCGCACTGGCATTCGGCAGCCGCCACCCGGCGGCCTGCCTGCTGCCGAGGCGGCTCACAGTACCTGGAGGGCGCCCATGAAACGAATCGAAGCCATCAGGTGCATCACGGAAATGCTGACGGACGAACCAGTCATCGTCAGCCTCGGCCATCCCGCCTACGACCTGTACGCCGCCGGCGACCGGCCGCTCAATTTCTACACCTGGGGCAGCATGGGGCTCACGACCTCCATTGCCCTGGGCCTGGCGCTCGCACGTCCCGACCGCCGGGTTGTCGCCCTGGACGGCGACGGTTCGCTGCTCATGAATCTTGGCAGCCTGGCAACCATCGGCGCTTGTTCCCCATCCAACCTCTTCATTATCGTTATGGACAACGAGGAGTATGGCACCACCGGCGGGCAGGGAACGGCGACCGCCGGCGTGGCCGATCTGCAAGGCGCGGCACGCGCGCTGGGCATTGAGCGGACTGCCACCGTCAGAGATGCAGCTGCGCTGGAAGCAGTGCTCCTCGGGAGCCTCGCGCTCCCGGGCCCGTGCCTGGTGGTAGCTAAGGTGGAAGAATCAGCGCCAACGGCAAAGCCGCCGCTTGACTGCGTGTTCATCAAGCAACGCTTCATGGCAGCACTAGGAACTCCCGAACTGGGAACGGAGGGAACGAGGTTGCCGCAGGAGCGCGCCTGAAGACCTGCCGGTGTCATTCGCAATTCTATGGCGTTGTCCGACACACCCTCGGATGAAAATCCCGCTTTATGGGCATGCTGTCAGACCCGGCGATCTCGCTTCGGCAGTTGGGATTCAGGGCGGTCATTCCTACACTCCCGGCTGATCGCGAAGCACAGGTGTGCCTCGTTCGCAATCCAGGCCAAACTGTTTCTGGTAGACCATGAAGCATGGAGGACAGAATGTATGCGAAAAGACGGAAATTCCCTCCAAAAACCCATATCGTCGCATGTGTTCCTCCAAGCTGTTCCAGGTGCCGTCCCCAGAGACATCATCCCGGACCTCTCCACAAACACAGCAGATATAGATCAGATACTTTTCATGCCCTTGCAGCAGAACCTGTCTCATAGCATTCTCCAGATTCGTTTCTCGGCTCGAACCAATCCGTGATTCAAGGGAGTTTATAAAGCCAACTGCTGCGCGCTGGGAATCCGGTAAAGCCCTGTAATAAACGGGAAAAATCCTTAGGACCTCTCTAAAAATATGAACAAACTTGGCAAGTAGGCCCCGGCTGCCGGCCGGGGTGTTTGATTGAAGAAACCCTGAATCTGAGCGCCGTGCGGCACACGATGCCCACCTCACGCGCGGATTCGCATGGAGGTTAAGGCCTTTTTCTGACCATCCCACCCTCTTCATGCACGAGCAACCAGGGTTCGCCGCTGACGACGGTCTCCAGGATGACATCGCGTTGCCAGAGGCGGCGCAGGTAAGCCAGCGTCTTCTCGGCGTATTCGACCTGCAGATCACGACCATCATGGTAGTGCTTCAGGTAGAGGGAATGGTTATGGCTGTAATCTGAGTCCTCTACTTTAATGACCGGGATGGCGCCCATGCCGGTATTTTTTGTGAGCGTTTCTTTGACGCCGCGCCACCCCTCCTCATCGGAGATTTTGCCGACGACCAGGTCCTCCCCGCGCGCCTCATACTCGAACAGGTTGAGTTCGCGCATGAGTTTGGCGTTGAGGTGACGCCTGAGAAAGGATACATCCCGATCGGCCTCACGCACTTCGAAGAGCTTTTCCAGGCCCGAAGCGTGGGATGAGCCCAATTCCAATTTCTCCTCCGGCGTGGGCTCGTCGAACCGACGGCGGATGTCTTCCCATACATGCAGCCCGACGTGGTAAGGATTGATTCCCCGGGGGAAGGGCCTCACCACCTGGTTGTGGCGGATGATGAATTCGATCTGCAGGTCCTGAGGGAGTTGGAGGCTGTCGAGAATGCGCTTGTGCCAGTAGGTTGCCCAGCCTTCATTCATGATCTTGGTTTCGATCTGAGGAATGAAGTAGCTGGCCTCTTCGTGAACGATAGTGAGCACGTCCTTTTCCCACTCCGCGAGGTAGGGGTTTTGATCGCGGATGAAAAGTAGCAGATCTTCATCGGGCGTGAGAGGAACTTTGCGCAGATCGGCCTCAGCATAGGGTTGTCGACGATGGATCCTGGCAAACTCATCTGCCGGCGGCCGGGCCTGGTCAAGGAGCCGCGTGCGCTCCTCCTCCTGGGAAAGCTTACGCACAGCAAGGTTCCTCCGGCATTGCAGCGATATGGCGTGCGCGGCATCCAGAACGCTTTCCACTTTTTCCAATCCGATGCTGGGATCTTCGATATAGGATCGAATCCGGTCGCCACGGACCTTAAAGTTGGCCAAGGTGTACTCCGGACGCGTGCTCCGAAAAACGAAGTTGTTTTTGAAAAAATCGTTGTGCGCATACACGTGGGCAATCGTGAGGATTTGCAGCAGCAGCGAATTATCGCGCATCAGATAGGCAAGGGACGGGTTCGAGTTGATGACCATCTCGTAGGGGAGCCCGGAGACTCCGTAATCATAGAGCGTCTTCAGCTTCTCGAAGGCCTTGCCGTAAGACCAGTGAGGGTAGTGCGACGGCATGCCTGAGTACGACATGTACGACAGCATCTGATTGTGATCACAGAGCTCAAACTCCTGCGGATAGCAGCTGAGTCCGAACTCCTGCACCTTTTCGCGGATACGGGCGTCCCACGTTTCCAGATCCGAGATGCTGTAAAGTGCGGTCATTTCGCGGCTTTTTTACCCTTCTGCCGTGCGATCTTTGGCAAGAAATGCCTTGAAAGTCGGCCAGACGTCTTCTTTGCGTTGAATGCACATCGATTGAAAGTTGTTGACTTCCAGACGGCAGAAGATCTTCAGCATCGAGTTTTCATAATGGCTCGGGCCCTGCGGTTTGATCTCGCCGTAGCCGAAGAGGTTGCATACCTTGCAGAGCTCCTCCGCGCACTGGATGGTCGCGGCATTGTCGGAGTCAAAGTTGTCGCCGTCAGAACAATGAAACACATAAATGTTCCACAGGGACGGGTGAAAGCGGGCTTCGATGATCTCCAGGGCCTTTCGGTACCCCGATGAAATACAGGTCCCGCCGGATTCTCCTTTGTGGAAGAATTCTTCTTCGGTCACCTCTGCTGCCTCCGCGTGGTGGGCGATGAAGACCGTCTCGACGGTGCGATACCTGGTTGTCACGAACCGTGACAGGAGGAAGAAGAAACTGCGCGCGAGATATTTCTTCATCATGTCCATGGAGCCGGAGGTGTCCATGATGGCGATCACGACCGCGTTGGACTCTTCCTTTTTGTCCGTCACCATGTGGCGGTAGGTCAGGTCATCTTCGTGGAATGGGAATCGTGCCCGTCCGTTATCCTGACCTCGATGTGTCGCGAGCTGTCGCTTGATTTTGGCCTTGACCGTGCGCCGCTTATCCAGGCGCAAGCGGATGCCCACCTGGCGATATCCCTTCCTGCGGCTGAGCCGTTCGGCCTCGATCTCGCGCATCTTTTTGCGCTCGAGATCCGGCAGTTCGAGGTCTTCGAACATGATGTCGATCAGCTCTCCCAGGGTTATATCTGTTTCGTAATAGTCGGTCCCAGGTTGATCTCCTGCCCGCCCTCTCCCGGAATTCTCCCCGCCGACTTTACCGATTTCCTGTCCGGCTTGCTCGTCGCCCTGCCCCTGCGCCACTCCGGGAGTGTTTTCTCCGTGAATGAACCGGTACTCCTTGATCCCCCGGATCGGCACCTTGATAATCCGGTCCCTATCGCGACCAATGATCGATTCCTCCGCGATGATGTCGGCGATGTTGTCGCGGATCGATTCATGGACTTTCCGCCGATGGCGCAGGCGATCTCCGGCGGAGCGATCGCTATGCTCCGCTTCTGACTGCCGGAAAGGGCGGAATATGGTCTCCAGGAATGGTGTCATGCCACACACTCATTCAGGCGGAGCTGTGAGAGCTACGGGCAGCCTCACAGCCCGCCCCGAGGCCGCCTTAGTCCTTCCAAAGGTTGTTGGCGGCATATTTCAACACAACATCGACACAGCTGCTGCAGTAGCCGATCTGCAGAAGGTTTTGAACCATGGTGTCGTATTTGTCCGACTGAGACTCGTCCCGGGTGCGCGCTTTGGTGATAATGCGGCTGAGGTCGCGCACCGAGGTCATCAGTTTTTTCTCGATGGCTTCTTTGAGTGGCTCATAGCTGGTATAGCTGACTTTCTCGTTGCGACGGGCCGCAGCCCACAGGTAGGCGATCACCTCCTGGCGGAAGCCTTCCGCAGCCGAACCGATGATGGCGATCTGTTCTTCGATCGACTTGAGGAAACCTTCATCGGGATGCAACTCCTCCTTGGTGTTTCTGTCTTTGACTTTGGTCCGGTTGACATAGGCCTCAGCATGGTCGAGGTAGTTCTGGAAGAGCGATTCGGCCTGCTCTTGATAGGAATACACGAAGGCCCGAGTGATCTCCTTCTCGAGGATTTCCAGGTATTCTTTATGGAGCACATCCTGCAGGAAATCGAGATACTGCTTGCGCGTGTCGTCAGGCAGGTCGGATTCTTTGACCATGTTGATCAGAGCTTCGCGCACGTTGATCGGGTTGATGCAATTCCCGATGGAGTTGTCCGACAGCGCATTGTCGAGGGCCTTCATAATAAAGCGAGTGGAGATGCCATCATTCCCTTCACGTTTGGCATCCTCACGCAGTTCCTGGATGTCGATCTTTTTCGTTTTTCCCTTCTCGACCACTTCCTCACCGTTATAGAGCTTCAGCTTGGTGAGCACATTGCACTTCGAGCTCGGCTCCAGACGGGTCAGAATGGCGAACATCGAGGCAATTTCCAGGGTGTGCGGAGCGATATGCGCACGGAAATCCGAATGGTTGATGATCTTGCGATAGATCTTCACTTCCTCGGATAGCCGCAGATTGTAAGGCACCTTGATCACCACAATGCGATCGAGGATCGCTTCATTGGTGTGGTCAGCCTTGAACTTTTGCCACTCCGCCTCGTTGGAGTGCGCGACAATGACCGTATCCACATACACCATGCCGTGCCGGCCAGGCGCCGGGATGACCTTCTCCTGTGTGGCCGTGATCATCGCGTGAAGATATTCGGTTTCATTCTTAAAAACCTCGATAAACTCCACCATGCCCCGGTTCCCGACGTTCAGCGCCCCGTTGAGATCGAGAACACGCGGATCCCCTTCGGAGTAAAGATCGAGTTTGGATATATCTTCGCTGCCGATCAGCACCGAGGTGTCCTGGTTGTTCGGGTCTACCGGCGGAACGACTCCAATCCCCACGCGGTAGCGCTTCGAGAAAAGCCTCGTGACAACGGGAAACTCCTCATAGCGGCCGCCAAACTCCTCTTTCTGCCGATATCGGCAAATCGGACAGAGATCTCCTTCAATGTGAACGCCCAGCATCTTCTCAAACTCGCGCCGGAGATGGCGCGGGATCAAGTGCAGCGGCTCCTCCAACATGGGGCAGCCCTCAATGGCATAGCACGGAGAGTTGTCCTCGAGGCCATGCTGCAGTTTTTCAACCAGCGAACTCTTTCCGGAGCCAACCGGGCCCATCAGGTAGAGGACCTGGCGGCTTTCCTCTCCTTTGAGAGCCGCAGAATGAAAATAGCGGACGATCTTTGAAAGCACATGCTCGATGCCAAAAAACTCGTCCGCAAAAAAATTGTAGACCTTGAGAGCTTCATCCTTAAAGAGACGCTTGGAGCGGGGATCATCCAAGTCGTGAATATCGCGCGCGCCGGCGCGAGTGATGACCTCGTACAGCCGCGCGTGTGCTAACTTCGCTAGACTGGGGTCTTCCCGCAGCAGATCCAGATAGTTAAGTAAGGTGCCTCGCCACCTGCGTCGCTCCCGGCTATCCCGGTCTGCCAGGATTATTTCCCCAAATTTATTGTCGCTTTGCTCCATTTCCACTCCTCAGGCGCTAAGCCTTGCCCACCAAAGACTCATTTACTCTTCACCCACCTTTATTGATGCTCTTGCGGGCTTTCAGATTCACCCTAATTAGGATTTGTTTTGCTGAACGGGGAGACAAATGCCTTCACAGGAGATTACTCAAGCAGGATCATGGAGCCATTGTAAGAACATTCAGCAGAGAGGAGGCGGAGATTCCCCTGGCAGGAGCCGATCTCTCGTTCAGCCATACACCCGACCACACGCATCTGAAAATAATGTTATCCCCTGGGTTTCGGAGGATCAAGTGACGGCGGCTGCAGCTAGGAGCCCGTCCGAGAATTAGGAGGGGTCGCGCGCATGGGGCTTGCGGGGCGAGCTCAACGCGCGAGGAGGAGGAGGAGGCGATGTCGGTGCACATCGTTGACGACGAGCAACGCGGAGATCGCCCCGCAAGCCCCATGCGCCCTTCGGGTTCCGGCGCCGCGGGGGCATCTGCGGCGTTGGCGCTCCTCGACGATGTACGGAGACATCGCCTGTGTCGCGCCGCCTTGCATCTGCCCCCGCGGCGCTCGGAACGCGGCCCCTCCTAATTCTCGGACGGGCTCCTAGCAGCAGAATCCTTGAATGGAGGAAGAATGCGGGCCGTCAAAAGCAGCTCAGAGAATACTTTGGGCGATGCCTGGGCAAAAGACTCAGCGCCGAGTACGCAGAAAAAACAAAGAGGTCGCGGAGAGCTGGAGATGTAAGTCTTTAAATCATCGTATATCCAGGCGCTCCAAGAGAATCTCGCTTGCCCAAACTGGAGACTGGAGACGTGATTACTGTTTTCCCTTCCTGGCCAGATCATCCACTGCGCGGCGAGCCAGTTCATTGCCGGGGTTGATGCGCAAAACCTCCTCGAATTCATGAAGCGCTTCGCTCGTTCGGCCTGCCCTTGCCATGGACATCCCCAGATTCATGTGCGCGAGCTCCAGACCCGGGTTGAGGCGCACGGCTTCAGAAAACTGGGACGACGCCTCGGTCACTTTCCCCTGCCCTGCCAGAAGCACACCCAGGTTGTTGTGCACATCGGCGAGACTGGGATTGATGCGGAGGGCCTCGGTGTATTGAGCGATTGCCTCCTCCACTTTCCCCTGGCTTGACAGCGCCGCACCCAGGTTGACATGCGCCTTGGCAAAATCCGGCTTTAAGCGCAAGGCTTCGAAAAAAGAGATTATGGCCTCCGCGCTTCTACCCTGGCTTGACAGCGCCATTCCGAGGTTGTTGCGCGCCTCTGCAGAATCGGGCCGGAGACGCGCGGCCTCGGTGCAGTGACCCACGGCCTCCGCCGCTTTTCCTTGCAGCATGAGGGCCAGACATAGGTCGTTCCTGGCTTCCGCCAAGTCGGGCTGCAGGCGCACGGCCTCAGAGAACAGAGCGAAAGCCTCACCGATTTTCCCCTGGTCCGCCAACACCTGCCCGAGGCCATGCTTTGCTTCCGCGGAGTCGGGCTTGAGGCGCACGGCCTCGGAAAAATGACGGACGGACTCATCGAGCCGGCCCTGCCCCCGAAGCACTCGTCCCAAGGCCATATGCGCGTGATACTGGTCCGTGTCCATAGTGACTTCAATGGTATGCGTCCACAGCGAAACACTGTCCTGCCAATGACGAACCTGGCCGCGAGCGGTAATCGTAAGCGCCAGAATGGCGAGGGCAGCCACAACCGGAATAACGCGTTGCCGGACAGACCAGTGTTTCAGCATTTCCGGGAAACCCCAAGCCAAGATGATAAAAATCCCGATGAGGGGAATATATGTGAAACGGTCCGCCATCGACTGAACGCCGACTTGAACCAAGCCGATAACCGGTATCAGTGTCCCCAGATACCACAGCCATCCGATGGCGAGATACGGATAGCGGCGGGCCCAACGCATCACGACGGCCGCGATCCCCGCAAGGACCAGTGCAGACCCGGCTACCTTCCATCCTGGAAGCGAAGATGGATACGGGTAGAGCACCGCCAGACCTGCAGGCCAGAACATCTTGCCGATGTACGCCAAATACGCCACAAGCGCGTTCCCAACACGTAGACCG
The DNA here is from genome assembly GCA_041501225.1 of Acidobacteriota bacterium. Lineage (GTDB taxonomy): Bacteria > Acidobacteriota > UBA6911 > UBA6911 > UBA6911 > JAFNAG01. The sequence continues at coordinate 9,868 of JBGQNR010000034.1, read as the reverse complement.
AGCGGGTAGAGATCGAGGCCAGTCACCGCGTATCTTTGCGCGCTCATGGTCACCATGCTTGCCGCAGCGGCGAGTACAAGCAAGGGGACCTTTTCCCAGATCAGCGGGCACCCGACGGGCTGGCGTTCGCGTGGAGAAGCGGTTTTAGGGCGCACTGCCGTGCCGGTGCTCAGGATCCATCGCTGCAAGGGCCATACATCGAGGAGCAGAAGCAGAAAAGGCACGGTCACCAGCATAGGTTTAGCCAGCAATCCCAGCGTGAACCAGAGGAGCACGACGACATAGCGACCAACTCCCGGCCGGCGCACATATGAAACATAAGCCCAAAGTGTCAGCATCAGGAAAAACGTGCTCAGGACGTCCTTTCGTTCCGTGACCCAGGCCACCGATTCGACATGGAGGGGGTGGACCGCGAAGAGCGCAGCCACGAATGCGCTTCTACCCAGGGCGCCGGTCATTCGCAGCAACAGCAGGAACAACAATAGAGAATTCGCGACGTGCAGAATCAGGTTTGTCAGGTGCTGAGAGCCGGCGTTCATCCCGGCAATCTGGACATCCGCCATGTAGGACAGCCACGTTAGCGGGATCCAGTAGCCGGCGTGCTCCGCGGTAAAGGCCCAGATCACCGCCGGCCATGTCAGGCCGCGGGAGATGTTTGGGTTTTCGCTGACGTATGCGGGATCGTCGAAAGCCACGAAGTCATAGTGCCTCACCGGTTCGTAGATGAAAACGTTAAGCGCAATCAGGGCCACCACGAACCACAAGCCCAACCAGGAAAAGGTAAGCTTGCTACCTGAACGGAGCACATTCGCCTGCGCCGATCCAGCAGAGACTGGCGGCACCCGCCGGGCGACGCGTGGAGGAGTTGCGGACAGTTCGGCTTTATACCTCTTGTGCTGCCGATTCATAGCCGGTTCCCGGGAAACGCAGGCGTACGACCCCATGCGAGCCGGCGCACGTATTCCCCTTTGGCGGAAGCCTTCAATCTCACAGGAGACACGGCAGTATTTGTATGACGCGGCTCACCCAGTGTCAAGGGATGGAGTTGCGGAATCAGCCCCATGAGCACACCGTTGTGTCCGATGGATACATGCCGTACAATCCGGCCTGCACAAATTGTCTGCGAGTCATTACCGCTTCCCTGGGGGAAGGTTATGAAGAGAATGCTGTGGATCGCTTTGTTTGCTGCAACCATGTTTTCCGATGGAAGCTGAGATCCGGGGACTGTTGGGCTTAGATCCGTTCGAAGGTCTCGAACCCAAAAAACCGTCGGAGAATGCCGGCAAGAAAAAACAACTTCTATTCCATCTGCCTGTTCCGCAGGCGGCCGCGTCTTAAATCAAAGCCGGCCACGAAGAACACGAGCGGCCAATTTCGAACTACTTACGCACAGATCTTTGCCGTAAAGCAAAGAAAAGCAAAAGATCAACGCAGCGGTCGCAGAGAAAAGTCATTCAAAAGCAAAAAATCTTCTGCGGCCTCTGCTCCGAAAATAGGACCAATTACGGTGCCGAATAACTCGTCTATTTCTATGCCGCCCTTTCAGGGCTTGAGATCTCCGCACCCCAACCCAGGGCTTGCGCCCTGGGCTGTCCTGTCCCGCCCTTTCAGGGCTAAGCATTTCACAACTGCGAAAACCCCGCAGGGGTGGCGCAGCAAAGCCCAGGGCGTGAGCCCTGAAAGGGCGGCGCAGCGAAGGCGCGATGAGAACACAACATTTTCATGCGCCTGGGTGCGCCCCCGATGCATGGGAGACTGTGTTGAGGTTTTTAGGTTGAGGATATGCCGCTTTGTGCTCTTCGTGGCTTCTTTTGTTTTGGTCCCTATCCAATGACTTCGCGCGCGAGTGTTTTCATGAAAACATCAAAGCCGGCGGCATCTTGAGCAGCCGCCTTCAAGCGCCGCACTCCTTCTTCCAATAATGAAAGGTCCGAGGCGATGGACAGGCGCAGGTAATGCTGTCCTTCGGTACCAATGCGGCAGAAGGAATTCCTGTCGAGGGTGGCAAGGTAGTGATGATAGAGGAGAAACATCTGGAAAAGTGAAGCCGGAGAAGTCTGCGCTCGCAAGTCAGCAGGGAGGTCGTCGTACGCCTTGACTGCGCCGATTTTCTCGCAGACACCAGCGATATTGGGGTAAAGATAAAATGCGCCGCCGGGCTTTTGGCAGCGAATGCCTTCGATCTCGTTAATTTGTTTCAGAATGATATTGCGCCGGTGTTCGAAAGTACTGACCATTTTGGCGATCGTGGCCTTGCTTTCCGGATGCTCAAACGCGAGTCGCGCACCTTCCTGAGTAAAAGGAGGGAGGCACGAAAAATAATGAATGTTGAGATTCTTGACCACAGCGGCTTCTTCTTCCGTGGGAAAAACTGCATAGCCTAGACGGCCGCCCGGCCAGGAAAAGGTCTTCGAGAATCCGCTGGCAATGACCGTCCGTTCCTGCATTCCAGGGAAGGAGGCAATAGAGAAGTGCTTTTCCCCATCAAACACGATGTACTCATAGATTTCATCGGAATAGACCCGCACCTCAGGGCCGCACTTTCGCTTGATCACATCGGCGATGTCTCTCAGTTGTTCCTCCGTGGCGACGCCCCCCGTAGGATTCGACGGAAAATTCAGCATGATCACACGTGTCTTGCTGGTGATCAGCCCTTCCAGTTGCTCTGGCGCAAAAGTGAAGTTGCTGGCCTCAGACAAATGCACGGGAACGGGAATGGCGCCCAGATATAGGGTGAAGGATTCATAGATCGGAAAACCGGGGCTTGGGTAAATCACTTCATCTCCGGCATTGCAGTATGCATGCAGGCAAAATCCTATCGATGGTTTCCCGCCGGGAAAGATGACGACCTGCTCGGGCGACACGTTCAACCCGCGCATCTCTTTCATTTGGTTTGCTATGGTTTTGCGCAGGGATAGAATGCCTTGTGGATCACAGTAGCGTGTATTGCCCAGATCCAGTTGCCGTTTGACTTCCTCTCTCACAAAGGCCGGCATGGCGAAATCCGGCTCCCCCAGGTTTAAACGCACCACCTTGTGCCCACCGCTCTCCACCCGGTTAATGTGAGGGCCTACCCTGAAGGCGTTTTCCACCCCCATTCGGTAAATTCGATCTGCGAAGAGCTTCCTCGATGATTCGACCTTTGCCATCATTCCCTATCCCCATAGAATCCACTGTCTAGACGAGCATTTGAACAAGTCTGAACGTCACAGAATTATGCCTCGCGACCAAACCAAACTGCCAGCTCGAGGCATTATACGGCAGAAAGAGCAAGTGTTCTGTGTACTACTTCGGTCACGAAGAACACGAAGCTGAAAGTTGCGGCCAAATTCTTCGTCGCCCGCGACGGATTCTGAAGTACGCGATATAAAAAGTCGGTTACATCATCTTGTGCGGCTTCGCTGGTGTGGCGGATCGATCCTGTCGAACGCCGACATCGGGCGTGGGTCTAGCAGGCGTTCAAGAACCGGTTGCTCGCCGGGCTCGACATGGGTCAAGATTCGGGTTTCACCTGATTCGACCGCGGCAACAGGCGCTCCGTCACGATAGACCACACGATTTCCGAGCACCGCAGGAACACGAGCTCCGGGCGTGAGGATGCCGACGAGGTTCAGCGGGTCCGCGGCTGCGAGTCGCAGAAAAACGCCGGCGGATTCGCATTTGCGAACCTCGCGCAAACGCACCACAGCTTCAGGCAGGGCAAACTGTTCTCCCGTGCATCCGGCGACGAAGCGGCCACCACGGATTTCTCCGCGTGCTTCCATGCGCCGCAGCACCGGCAGAAGGTCCCGCCATAATGGCGCCGGAGCTTCGCGCGCGAGCAGCTCGCGCAGGACAACGCCATAGCGGCGCAGGTACTGGCGGGCCCAGAGCTCGGTTCGGTCCGCGGGCAGCGGTCCGTGAGGCATGAGCACCGACCAGCGCCCGATCCGGGTGCGCCGCGGCTGGCGGCGCCGGCGCGGCGATCGTTCCTGTCGTTTCGAGTCGCCGGTCACCAGCGCCCGCAATCCTTCAAAAGCATCGGCCGTCACCAAACCCGCGGCCACAAGCTGCCACAACGCTTCCTCCACTTCGGCCGGCAAGTAACGAGTTCCCGAGCAGATCTCGGAGAAAAAAGAAGCGCCGCGTTCCCGTAAAAAAGCGAGCACGTTCCGCCCTGTCGACGAGAGCGACTCTTCATCCTGCGGAACGCCATCAAGCAACCAGCTCACATCCGCGCGCACCGCCAGGCCGAGTGCGGCCGTGCGTGTCAATCCCGGCCGGTGCGCCGGCACTTCTGCCCGCGTGTCCCGGTGCGTCCACCGCCCCCATGCAACCTCTCCGCCCAGGCATAGGCCGTCAAGCGTTCCGGGCTGGTAATCCCGGATGCGAGCAGGCAGAATCTCGGCCTCCCAGGCAGCCGCGGCCGTCTCAAAACCCTGAAGCTGCTCGATGACTTCGAGCAGGCCGGACTCGCCTTCGAGCTGCATTGCGGATTCGACATGTTGCCAGGCAAACAGGAATCGGAGGAAGGCTGCGGCAGGAACAGGCTCGATCTCGCGTCTCAGCCGGGCAATGGTGGCACGATGAATGCGCGCCAGGATCCGCCGGTCGCAGAATTCCTCTTCGTCGCGTACTCCGGTGAAACGACCCCGTAAGACCAGGCCTTCCCCCTCCAACTCGATCAGAGCCGCACGTACGGAATTCGCCTCGAAGCCAAGAACGTCCGCCAATTCGCCGGCCGTCAAGGGGCCGCTCACCTCGACCCATGCGCGCACGACAGCGGCCAGCAAGCGCGCATCCGGTTCAGGCACGCTTGCATCATCCTGCTCCGACGTGCAGCGCAACAGCCCAGCGTGCTCCGTTGCGATCCAGTACCAGCTGTGGCCTCGGGATATGCGGCGCGCCCGGCCCGTCTGCGCGAGGGAGGCAAGCCATTGGGGAGCGTCGTCAGGCAGCCGGGCCATTTGCGTCGCGGGAAACGTGATCAGGCTGAAGAGCAGGTCGTGAAGTTCCTCCGGATCCCGGACCGCGGGCCAGGCGTCTTCCGCCGCCCCGCGGATCGCCTCCGGGTCCAGCCGGCCCAGGTCTGCCGCATCTTCCGGCAGCACCCGTCTCAGAAAGACGGCGCGGGCGCGCCGCTCTTCCAGGGGAGCGTTATCCAGAAATGCATACGGCATGGCATTCAGGATCTGATGGGAAAAGACGGACGGCTGCGGTGTGTCCTTTGCCAATAGCTCAATCTCACCCCTCTCCGTGCGCTCGAGCACCTGGCGCAGGCCTGCGAGATCGAGAGCTTCCGTCAGGCAGTCGCGCAGGGTTTCAAACACCAGCGGATGGTCCGGAATTAGGATATCCTCCGGTGGGCGGTTGTCCTGGCACTGGGTCTGGGCCGGGAAGACGGCGCTCAGCAGATCCTCCGCGCGCATTCGTTGAATGGCGGGCGGAACCCGCCTGCCGCCGGAAAACCGGGGCAGCGCCAGGGAACGTGTCAAGGTCCAGCGCCAGCGGGTTGAGAAAATCGGCGATGCCAGCACGGCCTGCACCAGAGTTTCCTTCACCTTTGCGGCCTGTAGAAAGAGAGTGATTTCCTCGAGTGGAAATGAATGCTGGGATCCGAGGGAAAGAACGATGCCGTCATCCGTAGCGGAAGCCTGCAGTTCAAAATCGAAATTGCGGCAGAAACTCTTGCGCAGCGCCAGGCCCCAGGCACGGTTGATCCTCGCCCCCCACGGGGAATGCACCACTAACTGCATCCCTCCGCTCTCGTCGAAGAAGCGTTCTGCGGCCATACGTTCCAGGGTGGGTACCGCACCTAGCACGCGCTTTCCCTCGGCTACATATCGCAGCGCCTGTTCTGCGCCGGCCGGCGGCAGCCCGACGGCATCCTGCAGCCACCGCATGCAGTGCTCGGGAGCGCCCAGGCGGCCCTCGATACCGGCCCGCACCTCCGATACTGCTTGCGACAGCTCGCCGGTTCGGGAAGGGGCTTCGCCCAGCCAGAATGGGACCGAAGGCGATAGCCCATGCGCATCTTCGACCCTGACTCGCCCGCGCTCGACGCGCCGGATGCGCCAGGAGGAATTACCGAGCAGAAAAACGTCGCCCGCCACACTCTCGACCGCGAAATCCTCCGTCACGCTTCCCAGGTAGGTTCCGTCCGGGTCGGAGACGACGTCGTAGTCCGCGTTATCCGGAATGGCTCCACCGCAGGTGAGGGCGGTGAGGCGTGCTCCTCTGCGTCCTCTCAGCACGTCGTGAACGCGGTCATGGTGAAGATAGGCTGCACGCCTGCCCAGGCGCGGCGAAACACCCTCCGACAACATGCGAATCACGCTGTCAAATTGGGCGCGAGGCAATTCTCGATAGGGATAGGCACGCCGTATCGTAGCAAAGAGATCATCGCCCTTCCACTCCTCGGCACTGCTCATGGCGATGATCTGCTGTGCCAGAATATCGAGAGGCCAGGGCGGGATACTCAGCCTGTCCAGGTCGCCGCGCCGCACCGCGTACAGCAGCGCCGCGCACTCGATAAGCTCGTCCCGGGTAAGCGGGAACAGCCTGCCCTTGGGAACTCCGCCCAGCCAATGACCCGAGCGCCCAACACGTTGCAGGAGCGTGCCGATGGAGCGTGGTGATCCGATCTGACACACCAGATCTACCGTGCCTACATCGATGCCCAGCTCGAGTGAGGCGGTAGCCACGGCGACCCGCGCCGCGCCTGTTTTTAGGCGTTCTTCCGCCAGCAGCCTGGTCTTGCGTGACAGGCTGCCGTGATGGGCCACAACCGCCTCTGCTCCCAGGATCTCCGACAAATGATGCGACACCCTCTCCACCAGGCGGCGCGTGTTGACAAAGACCAGCGTGGTGCGATGTTCCTGCACCAACGCGGCGATCCGTGCAACAACTTCCCCCCATAGCCCGAGCGTGGCGACCGGTCCAAGCTCGTCGGCCGGCATCTCCACGCGGAGATCCGAATCCCGTCGGTGCCCGATGTCGATAATGGCGCAACGGGGCTGGCCGTTAGCATCGAGGTGCGCGCTGCCGACCAGAAAACGCGCGACTTCGTCGATCGGACGCTGGGTGGCGCTAAGCCCGATCCTCGTCAGCGGCCCACCGGTCAAAGCGCACAGCCTCTCCACGCTGAGCGCAAGATGGCTCCCACGCTTGTTGCCGGCGACAGCGTGAATTTCGTCCAGAATCAAGGTGCGCACGCCCTGCAGGCTGCGGCGACCGCTTGAAGAAGTGAGCAGGAGGTAGAGCGATTCGGGCGTCGTGATCCAGATGTGCGGAGGCGTGCGCGCCATGACCTGGCGCTCATAGGCGGGCGTATCCCCGGTGCGCAGAGCAATCCGGATCTCAGGCGGGTCCAACCCGCGCCTCCGTGCGAGTTCCATAATCTCGCGCAGCGGCACGGCAAGATTCTTGTGCACATCATTGGACAACGCCTTAAGCGGTGAAACATAGACAACCTGGGACGAGTCCGGCAGCTCGCCGCCTAGCGAGAGGCGCAATAAACGGTCGATGCACACAAGAAAGGCGGCAAAGGTCTTGCCCGAACCCGTAGGAGCGGAGATCAGCGTGTGGCGGCCCGCAGCGATCGCGGGCCAGCCCTGCTCCTGGGCGGGCGTTGGGCTCGAGAACTTGCTCTCGAACCATTCTCGGACCAGAGGATGAAAGGTAGGCAGCATGCGGGACTCATTGTAACACGCGGGTGTTACGCCCCAGGAAATACAAAGCCGGTCTCCCGGTTATCGAGATTTTGTCAGGTGGGGGATGAGATCACTTGTGCAATTCGAGGATGTCTCCATCCTCGAGCTGGTGAGTTCTCTCGACCATCTGGCCATCATGCTTCACCGAGCGCCTCGATTTTTCCGAGCTCCAGATTCGGGCGAAACGCAGGGTTTGAATGAGGTCCCGGTGGACGGCGCGGGCCACGTCGAGCACCGTGCTGCCGTTCTTGAGCACGAACGGCGCGGTCGCTGGGTCGAGCTTCTTCCCAGGCACCTTGGTGTAGATGCGAATGATGTCCAGTCTGACAAAGATGATATGGCGCAGCTCTTCCAGGCCTTGGCCCGAGACCGTTGAAACCGGCACGATGTCGAATTGCGGCGCGAGGAGCTCGCGCAGAATCCCGAGGTTGTCCTGCGCAGGCGCGTCATCGGATTTATTGGCGATGAGCAGCGCCGGACAGAAAGACATCCCTGGCGGTTGGACATCAGGAAACGCAGGCATTTTGTCGACCAGGCGGATCTTCGATTCCTCGAGGATTCTCAAAACAATTTCAACCTGTTCGAACAGGTCGTCACTGCTCAGGTCGACGACCAGCAACGCCAGATCGGCCTGGCGCACGATGCTCCCCACCCAGGGTTTGTAGACTTCCTCCGCAACCGGCGGCAGGTCCACCAGCTGGATCTGAATATCCTCGACCTGCATCATGCCGGGCTGCGGCAGGCGCGTGGTGAACGGGTAGTCGGCGATCTCGGGCGTGGCATGGGTAAGGCGTGCCAGCAGCGCGGACTTGCCTACGTTGGGCGCGCCGATCAGGACCACCTGGCCAGCCCCCTCGCGCGGCACTGAATACATGGCGGAGGCCTTGGAGACGCCTGCCTTCTTGTCTTTGTCTTCCAGCAGGCGCGCCATCTTCTGCCTTAACGCGGCTCGCATTTTTTCCGTGCCTTTATGCTTCGGAATCACCGCCATCATTTCTTCGAGCGCTTCGATTTTTTCCGGGACGCTGGTCGCGTTCCTGAATCGCAGTTCGGCAGCAAGATATTGCGGGGTGAGGTTGGCAGGCATATCAGGTCCGGCCTCCGTACAGCGTCTATTTTACACGAGTTGCCCGGAATCGGATTCAAGACAGTCGCGCGCACGAAAGCAGATTTTCAAGAGCCAGCCACGAAGAACACCAAGCGGCAAGATTGGGGTTCTTCGTGGCTGCTTTTGCATCGCAACAATCTCATCTCCGGCTTGCGCGTGGGCGGGCTGCCACATAATCTTAGGAGATGGAGGATGGATAGCACGATGAAGATCCTGGCGGTTTTCGCACATCCCGACGACGAGGCATTCGGCCCAAGCGGTACCCTGTCCCGCTATGCACTGAACGGGCATGAGGTGCGCCTGGCTACGCTGACGCACGGCGAGGCCGGCTCGCTCGGACCGGCGAAGCATCTGACGCCCGTGGAGCTCGGTCATCTCCGTTCTGAAGAGCTTCACTGCTCAGCCCGGGCGCTTCACTTGTCCGCGCTGAATATCTACGATCTTCCAGACGGAAAACTCGCCCGGTTGCCAGCGGAACGGGGTCTCAGCATCATTCGAGACGAGATCAAGGCTTTTCTTCCCGATGCGATCATCACTTTCCATTCTGCCGGGATCTCAGGCCATCCCGACCACCAGACCGTGGCGCGCTGGTGCCTTCAGGCTGTTCAGGAGCAGGAGAATGGGCTGTGTTTGTTTGCGTACGGCATATCCGAAGAGCAGGCCCGGCGCATCCAACACAGGAAGCTGGCCCCGATCCCGGCGCACGAGGTTACACACGTCATCGACGTCTCTCAGTACCTCGACTACAAGTTCACCGCCATCCGCTGCCATCAATCCCAGGCTGAGGGCTGGGAAAGGATGAAATCGATCGAGGGCGGCCTCGAAGCGTTCCTGCGAAACGAGCACTTCTCCCAGGTCTGGCCTGCTCCGAAACAGCCTGCACGCGCAGCTCGATTCGAGGATTAAAGGCGCTTGCCAGAATGGCTTTGGTTAAGCTTCAGCGAACGAGGTCAGGCAGGAAAATGACCCTGAAAGGGTCAAACAGTGAAAGCCCAGGGCGCAAGCCCTGGGGAAATGGTGCAGTCCGCATCAAGCCCTCCTATAGGAACTTGAATTGATACATTGCACG
>JBGQNR010000033.1:0-37703 GCA_041501225.1 Acidobacteriota bacterium | reverse complement strand
TCTATGGCAGCGTAGCAACACTGGATGGCGGAAGCACCAAATTACTTCCGAATGAACAGGAACTCGTGGAACACGAAGAAAACATCACAAACCCTGAGTTGCTAAAGGGTCGCTTCAAAGAAATCCTTAGTGTTTCAGCCGAACAGGTTATGCCACAATGGATAATGACGGTATCGCCGGAGAGCAGCCTTTCAAGCTCCGCTTGGATGAATGTTGTTCAGAGCTGGATGTTCTGACTAGCTAACGAAGGAGAAACAAGATGAAAAGGGCCAAACGCATTCTGATAGGATTAAAAACACTGGATCACGCTGTTGAGCTGACCGATCTTGCTTGTCGTCTGGGCGCTCGCGGCGCGTCCTTACTCTTGGTCCATATCATTGAGTTGCCCGACCCGACGCCACTCGATGCCGAAGTTCCTGAACTGGACGCAATGGCGAAGAAGATACTTCGCACTGCCGCACGTGTTGCGGGTCGTAGCGGGATGAAGGTCAGCACACTCGTCCTGAGGGCTCACAACGCCGGTCCAGCCCTGGCCGAAGAAATGAAAGGGAAGAAGGCGGATTTAGCGGTGATCGGCTATCACCACCGACAGACGCTGGTCGAGATTCTGCTGGGAACTACAGCTCAACACCTTGCGATAAATGCACCCTGCCATCTTCTAGTCGATATCCCACCTCGTGCCTAGGGGGGCATGGCCAGGGCAGGTTCGGAGGTGAAGACTCCCGCGGAAGAAAGTCCGTATCGATTCGAGTGGAAGTCCGCGGTGATTGAGCCGAAGGTTTGCAGGCGATCACGGCCAGATCGCGCATCCTTACGCCCGAGCAGCTCCTGTGGACAGTCCGGATTGAGTGCATTTCAGGTCGCAGGCAGGGTGCGGCCGCCGCAACGATTGCATTCGAGAATGTCGAAATCGAAAAAGCCCTGAGTACCTCATATCCGCATCTCGCGCACAGAAAAGGATGGGCCGGATTCTACGCCGGGCGGATCTGCACTTTCATGTGCTGAATATGCGCGACTGGGATTCGCTGCCCAAAATTGGGAAACATGCAATGTCCAATGCAAATCAGGGATACGTGTGGGATGTCCCCATGTTTTTGGGTTGGCGCTCGTCTGCGATCCTCCTATATGCTTGCCGAAAGAGCCCTCCATTGCATATCCTCTGGCATTCTCTTTGTCCGAAAGGAAAACGTCATGACTTCGACATCGGCTAGAAAATCGGTTCATCCGGTATTGATCGCGTTGGTGTGTCTGGTCCTGACCGGACTCGCCCCGGCTGCGGCACCAGGCACTAGGACCATCACCCTCCAGGATCTCATGAAATTCCGCGCCATCCAGACACCGACGCTCTCGGAAAGCGGCACGGTCGTTGCCTATGCCCTGCAGCCGGACCGCGGCGACGGCGAAGCGGTTGTGCACGTGCTCTCGACCGGGAAGACGATCCGGGTGCCGCGCGGCGGCCAGCCGGTAATCTCGAAAAACAGCCGTTGGACGGCAATGCCAGTGAAGATAGCCTTCGCCGACAGCGAAAAAACCGGGAAGGACAAGCCAAAACCGGGTATGGCGCTTGTAGACCTGTCGAAGGGCACAACCTTGAACGTGGAAGGCGTGGATCGCTTTGCATTTTCAGACGATTCGAAGTGGCTGGCCTGCCTCCTTTCACCGGTCGACACGAAAAAGCCCGGCTCTACTCCCGCCACAGTCATCGAAGCTGAAGGCGACGACCAGGAAGCGGCAGCGCAGGCAGCCGCCAAGGAAAAGAAGCCCGGGAGCACGCTCAAGCTGATGAATCTCGAATCGGGCGAGGAGCAGGCGATTCCCCTGGTCGTCGCGTTTGCCTTCGACGCAGCTTCCAAGTTCCTCGCCTACTCGGTGGCGGACGAAACAGGAAAAGGCGACGGCCTCTTCTACCGCGACCTTGCGGCACCCGCACAGGCGGTGACCATCGCGCAGGCGGAGAACGGCCGCTACGAGCCGCTCCTGTGGACAAAGTCAGGCAGCACTCTCGCCTACCTTGCCGCGGCCGACACCGGGAAGGGCGCGCCCGGCCCCGCTACCCTCTGGATCTGGGAAGGCGCGACGAAACAGCCACGCGTACTAGTAAATCCGGAGCAGGCACCGAAAGGCTCGACGCTGCCCTTGAAGAATGACCTCGCCTGGACCAGGGACGGCAAGCGCCTGTTCTTCGGCTTCAGGCCGGCCACAGCCGAGGCGAAGGATGCAAATGTAACCGCGAAGAAGCCGGCGGCGGATCCCTACGACTTCGACCAGATCCTGTCGAAGGTCGAGCTCGATGTGTGGAACTGGAACGATCCAAAGATCAACTCGGAACAGAAAAAGTCGTGGGACCGCGATAAAGACCGGACCTATCGCGCAGTGTGCCACCTCGACACCGCCCGCGTGGTGCCGCTCGCGGACCTCAGCATGCCGACCGTGGAAGCCTCCGAGCATCCGCGTTACGCACTTGGCTCCTCTGACGTGCCGTATGCCAAGGAGACCACTTGGGGCGAAGGGTATCGCGATTTCTACCTGGTCGATCTGGTCGACGGCTCACGCAAGCTCGTAACTTCCCGCCTCGGCGGACGCGCGACGATCGCCCCCGACGGTCGGACGATCGCCTTCTTCAAGGATGCCCAGTGGTACCTCTACGATTGCGCGAAGGGCACAGCGCGCAATGCGACGGGACAGCTTGGCGTTGCACTCTATGACGAAGAACACGACACACCCGACACTCCGCCGGCTTACGGCACAGCTGGTTGGGTGGATGACGGCGCCGCACTGCTCGTCTATGACAATTTCGATATCTGGCAGATCCCTGTGGCAGGCAGCGCACCGGTAAACCTGACCAACAAAGAGGGCCGCGACCGCAGCATAACTTTTCGCGTGCTCCAAACCGATCCCGAAGTGCGATCCTTCCGCTCGAGCAACGCGCTGCTGCTGACCGGTTACCACGAGCGCGAGAAGAACTGGGGCTTCTACGCGGCACGATTCACCAAGCCAGGTGTTGAATCGCTCCTTGACGAAACGAAGCTGTTTAAGTTTGTGGCGAAGGCGAAGCAGGCGGACGTCGTCATCTACACGCGTGAAAGCTACGAGGAATTCCCCAATGTGTGGGTGAGCGATACCGGCTTCAAGCAGCCGCGCAAAATCTCCGACGCAAATCCGCAAATCGCGGAATTCGCGTGGGGGAGCGCAGAACTGGTCGAATGGCGCAGCGCCGACGGTTTGCCGCTTCAGGGCGTGCTCATCAAGCCGGCCAACTACCAGGCGGGCAAGCGCTACCCGGTGATCACGCATTTCTATGAGCGGCAGTCACAGCGATTGTACGAGTTCAATGAGCCGGTGGTAAATCACCGGCCATCGTTTGCCTTCTATACCGGCAGTGGCTATGCGATCTTCCTGCCCGATGTCGTTTTCGAAGTCGGGCATCCCGGGATGTCGATGGTGAAATGCCTGGTGCCCGGCGTGCAGAAGCTCATCGACATGGGGATCGCCGATCCGAACGCGCTCGGCCTGCACGGACACTCGTGGGGTGGCTACGGCACGGCCTTCGTAATCACCCAGACCAATATCTTCAAGGCGGCGATCGCCGGCGCGGCCGTGTCGAACATGACGAGCGCCTACGGCGGCATTCGGTGGGAATCCGGAGTCGCGCGCCAGTTCCAGTACGAGAAGACGCAGAGCCGCATCGGCGGCAGCCTGTGGGAGTACCCGGAGCGCTTCATTGAGAACTCGGCTCTGTTCCAGGCCGATCGTATCAAGACGCCGCTGCTGCTCGAACATGGCGATGATGACGGCGCCGTGCCCTGGTACCAGTCGATCGAGCTGTACCTGGCCATGCGGCGGCTCGGAAAGGACTGCATTTTCCTGCAGTACCGCGGCGAGCCGCACCACCTGCGCAAATACCCGAACAAGCTCGACTATGCGATCAAGATGAAGCAGTACTTCGATCACTACCTGAAAGGGGAACCGGCCGCCGACTGGATCACCAAGGGCGTCGCCTACACCGGCAAATGAAGCAACAGAATACCAGACAGTGGAAGTGGCTTAAGTTAACGCCTAAAGGGCGCAAGCCCTGGGACGATGGGCATTCGGAGATGAAAGCCCTGAAAGGGCTCTGAAGGCTACATGCCACTTCCCCAGGGCTCACGCCCTGGGCTGTAGTTATGCCGCCCCTTTCGGGGCTTGTCACCGTCTGAATCGCAGCATGAGGCTTTCCGGTCTGCACGGTACTGAGGGATCGGCTGCCCGCGGCTGCTTTGGGAGGCGCGTCCCGGTTGCTAGCGCTTCAGTGCGAGGGTTCCTTCTTTACCGTTGATCTCGTAGGCCAGCTCGAACTTGGCTTTGTTATCTTTGAGAGTCTCCATCGCAGGCACGGAATTCAGAATCAAGCCGAAGGCCAAAACTATAGATAACCTTTTGTAGATATATATCTTAGCTCTCCTCGGAGAACATTTGGTGGCTTGCGCTACCCGCCACTATATTCTTAGATGATCCAGGATGGAGAATGGTTTGCAATGTCTTATCATGATCGCTCCATTTTCGTTCATATCGCACCTTCAAACCACGGTAGTGCAAGAGGTGCAGGGAAGGCTCAACAGACTGCACCCGGCCTAGGAGCCCGTCCGAGATTAGGAGGGGTCGCGCGCATGGGGCTTGCGGGGCGAGCTCAAGGCGCGAGGAGAAGGCGATGTCGGTGCACATCGTTGATGACGAGCAACGCGGAGATCGCCCCGCAACCCCCATGCGCGCGGCCCCTCCTAATTCTCGGACGGGCTCCTAGCGGATGGCGACTTCGACCTCGGTGACCGGGAATAAAATGCGAAGCACCTGCGGGTCGATCTCGACCAGGAAGCCGCGCTTGCCTCCATTGATCAAGATGAGCGGTAAATCAAAGATCGATTTTTCCACGCAAACCGGCATCGTCGTGCGTGTGCCGAAGGGGCTCGTTCCACCCAATAGATATCCGGTGAGACGCGTCGCGGTACGCTCGTCACAAGGCGACACGGTCTTAACGCCCAGGATGCGCGCCAGTTGCTTGGTGGAGACCTCGAAATCCCCGTGCATGAGTACGATCAGGGGTTTGTGCTGGTCCGTCTCCATGACCAGAGTTTTGATCAAAATGTGCTCAGGCAAACCAAGCTCGACGGCGCCCACTCTCGTACCCCCGTGTTCCTGATATTTGTAGAGGTGCGGTTTGAAGTTGATCTTGCGCTCTCGCAGAAGCCTCACTGCAGGAGTGATAGGGAACTCATCATGAGTCATCGCATACTCCCGTTGGCTCCCCATTATAAATCTGCGCGATCCGCAGGCAGCATTAAAGGCGGCGTTATGCCACCGCACTTCCTGGTGCCTGAGGTACTATTTTTTGACGGGTTCCTGCAGCCGCGCAATCAGCGGGCCGTACATTTGTCCTCGGTGAACCTCGACTCTGTCGACCATCACTCGCAAATCGAGTTTCCCCTCTTCCAGGCAACGGAAGTCCAAAGAAAAATTCCCCTCCGGTAAATCCATGATGGAGAAGGCGCCATCCACGCTGGCAGAAAAACGAATGAGGGGTCCTTTGGCCGCATTATCGGTATCACTGATACGGATATAGAACGAGTTGCTGGGTTTGCCGGAGAGGTCCAGAAGATGACCGTAGACACCACCCACCTCGGCTGGCTTCAATGTGATTTTCATGGGCTCAGGAGGATGGTTGGGATCGAGCACAATATCGTTGGTGGCATGGCCCGGCAAGGAGACCTCAATCCCGATCGCGGGCGGCTCTGTAATGGGAATGGAAAAGTCGCCCGCACTGTTGGTCCGGCCGTATTCTGACCTGACCCGCGTCCGGATCTTCGTTTGCCCCTGCAATCAATCGGCGAGCCCTCGGGGGATACGACATTACCCAGCAAGGCACTCGCCTTTTCGAACACCACCGCCTTCTCCAGCATAACCTCCGGCCGTGATCGGCTGGGATCAATCGAGACGGTGCGCGGCACATATCCATTCGCCGCGATGCGACATGTAATGGGCTGATATGCGACTGCGGCATCCAGCCGCATCTTCGCAATTCCATCGCCATCGGAAAAGGCACCTTCTCCTTTTGCCCAAGCTATCGCCGCCAGCTGGATCGGGCGCCCCGAGGAATCAACCACTCTCAACCTCATGAGAATGACGTTGGCCTTCGCAAGATTAAAATCAACGACATAGGTTCCAGCACCAGCGATTTCTACCCCTTTCTCCCCGGTTTCGAATTCATCGCTGCTGACATAGATGCCGAATTTTCCTTCGGGCACCGGCGAAATCATGTATCTTCCCTGCAAATCCGTCGTCGCAACCAGTTGTGACGGACGGTCCGCTTTTGCTGGATTCACTATCTCCGAGAAGCCCATCACGACCTTCGCACCCTGGACCGGAGCGTTTTTCAGGTCGGTAACGCGGCCACGAACCATGGATCCGGCTTCCTTCAATACAAAATCGCTCCTGAAAAAACCGGGAGCCTCCAATGCCAGACTGCTTTTACTTTCCGAGTTTGCGTAGCCAAGTTTGCTCGCCGTCAAAAACCCTTTCAAAGAAGAGTAGAGCTTGATCTCGTACAACCCGGATGCGTCCGTAGCTACAGCCGTGACGAGATTCTCAAATCCGTAGGTTTCCACGTTCTTGGAGGTATACAGTGAGACGGTCGCACCGGGGATGGGCTCGTTTTTGTTCGAGAAAACGCGCCCCTGCACAATGCAGGCCTCATCCTGGCTTGGGACATCTTGAATGAACTGCACCATGGGTTGGTAGGTGGGCGCGGGATCCCACAGGAGGTCGGAATGTCGCGAAGAAGCCGTTCCCGGCGACGCCGATTGCTGCTGTCTTTCGACGAGGCTGGATCGATTCGAGGGTACAGCTACTGGTTTGCGGTATCAATACAGGAGGCCAATCAAGGCCAACAGGGCCATGATAAGCGAGCAGATCTTCTTCCGGCGATTGCTCATGCTTACTCCGTAAAGAGCGCTGAGCCAAGGGAAGGTGTCCGCCTCGGCCACGGGTCGCGCGGAACTTGTGCGACCCATGGCTCCGAGTTTGTCGATGCTACTTCTTTTCTTTGAAACCTGCGGGAATGGCCGTGTCGGATTCGCTGACGGTGGTGACCGCTTTCAGCAACTCGTGATTCATGGTCATAATGGTGGTCTTGCCTTTGGCTGCCGCCCCCTGATCATCTTTTTTGCCGGCGAGTTTCTTTCCGATCAGGCCCCCGAGGCCTTTCATCGGGTTCAGGCCGCCGCCACCTTCATCCTGCTGCTTTTTTTCGCTGGCAGCCTGCTGTTGTGCCGACAGGACCGATTCTATCGTGGTGACGGTCAGGATTTGCGACCCCTTCATATCCACCTGCTGCGACTGAAACTTGGCCATCATGTCCTTCAGTCCGGGATACATGGTCAAGGCCGCAGCCATTTGTTCCATATCGCCGCCGAGCGCAGAACCAAGATTCAACTTCTGGAAATAGCGCAAATCGAAATCCGCGATTTCCTTCAGAGCAGGGATTTCGGGGCCCAGCCACACATTGGCGGTCATCACCATGCCGCCGCCTTCTTCGAGTGTTTTTCCTTTCTGCCGGGTCGTGATCGTCATGATGACTTCACGACAATCGAAACCGTTGATGTTCTTTTTCTGGCCGGATTCCTTCGCGGCGAAATCGAGCTCCATGTCCGGACCTTGAGGCGGGGCTTCGGTCGGTTCCTGCTTGACCGCCTTGGCAGCCTTCTCCTGTGCCTCCAGCATCTTGCGCCGTATGTCGGCGAAGGTCGCAACTTCGTAGGTCTTTTTGCGCAGGTCGATGCTGTAGACCTTTTCTTCGCCCAGATCGATAATCTCTCCCGTGGTGTCACCCATCGTGGCCTTGCGATTCCCGCGCACGGCCACGGTGTTAATGACGCCTTCCTTGGCGGCTTTGCCCCCGAACAGACCCATCATTTTGCCCAGGATTCCCTCAAATTTGACGAGACTCTTTTCTTCCGTCTTGATCTCAGCCTTCACAAGTCCGACAGGCAACAGGAGGGAGAGGAAGAGAAAAGGCGTCAGCTTTCGTAGTCGTTTCATTATTGCCTCCATGCAATCTTTGGATGATCTGATTACCCGTGCTCCTTCAAATGATGCACAAAAACCGCCATGGTTTCCCGCCCGAAAGACAAAACGCCCCCCTCTGTTTTGGGCAGGAACCTTTCCTGCATTCCGATTCTGGTATGGCCGCTGATTGCGCCACGCGCGTGCTGGCTTAGGACTAGCTCTTGGTACGCGCCCGTCTCTTCTTTTTCGGCCTGGTCTTGCCGAAGGTGCCGCGACAGATCTTTCCCCGCCTTGTCCGGATATCCCCTTTGCCCATAGCAAATACCTCCATGAACAAATCGCTTGAATAACCTTTCACAAGCTAAGCCACCGAGCAGATTTTATGCCCGTAAGCCCCCCAGACGCCACCGCTTTCCGCAAATGCGGCCAGGAATCTCAACTTCTCAACGCGGAGGCCGCGGAGGCCGCAGAGAAATTTATTGTATATACATATCAATTCTCTGCGGCATGCGCGCCCTCTGCTCCGAAAATTTGTGAACTCGCAAAGTAGGCCCCGCCCGCCGAACGGGGATTGGAATCGAATAATCCCGGGATCTGAGCAACGTGCGGCGTCCGGCGCCCACTTCGCTTCCGCATTTTCATGCGCCTGGGTGCGCCACCGGCGCATGGCAGACTGCGTTGAGGTTTTGGTTGCAGCCATTTCGCTTAGAGTCCTTTGCGGCGGCTTTTACTCTTTGCCCCGCCAGAGTCCAAATCGTCAAAGTTGTGATAGAGTTGTCTCGGGTTACTGCGTATATGCCTGACTGATATTATTGGCTTATAGAAATCGAGGAGGATAAATCGTGGCCCTTCCCAAATACGCATTTTTCAAAGGTCGCATCGTTCCCTATGGTGAGGCCAAAGTCGGAATCCTGACTCATACCTTCAACTATGGCACCGGCATCTTCGGGGGCCTGCGGGGATACTGGAACGACGAGGCCAAGCAGCTGTATGTTTTCCGTCCACTCGACCATTTTATTCGTTTCTTCGAGTCGGCGAAGCTGTTGTTCATGCAACTTCCCTACACGAAAGAGCAACTTGTCGAGGCCGTGCTGGATCTTCTCCGGACTGAAAATTATCGCGCAGACTGCTACATCCGTCCCTTGGCTTATTTCACCGACGAAGTCATCGGGGTGCGCCTTTTTGACCTCACCGCCGATGTGGCAATCGCCGCGATCCCCTTCGGCGCCTACCTGGCGAATGAAGAGGGGCTGAGCATCGGGACCTCTTCCTGGGCGCGCATCGAGGACAACATGATCCCCGCGCGCGGCAAAATCGTCGGCGCTTACGTCAATTCCTCCCTCTCCAAGACGGAAGCGCATATGAACGGTTTTGACGAAGCGCTGGTGCTGAACCGGAATGGCCATGTCGCGGAGGCTTCCGCGGCGAACTTCTTCATGATTCGCAGGGGAGTCGCCTGCACGCCGCCCGTGACCGACAACATCCTGGAAGGCATCATTCGCCGCACGGTGATGCAGCTGCTGCGCGATGAGTTGGGCATCGAGGTAGTGGAACGCACGATCGATCGCACTGAGGTTTATCTCGCGGAGGAGGCTTTCTTCTGCGGCACGGGAGTGCAACTGGCTGCGATCGCCAAGATTGATAATCGCCCGATCGGCGCCGGCAAGATGGGCCCGATCACCCAGCGTCTGCGCCGCCTCTACTTCGACATGGTGTGCGGGCGCGTTCCCAAATACCTGGAATGGTGCGCTCCTGTGTATCGGAAGTGAGCTGACACTTGGCGGATGGGGGGAAGGTACCAGGACATAGTGGGAAATAATCTGATTATCTTTCCTTTGGCCCTCTGCTCCCTACGTTGTTGCGCGGCCGCACTCGCGGCTGAGTTCTCGCAGCCTGGCGCTGATTTCCGGCTTCAATTGCTGCGCGAGAAACCTCCAGCGCCAATTATTCTCTGCGCGCGAGGGGACGTTCATGCGCGCCTCCGAGCCCAAGCCGAGGGCATCCTGGAGCGGGAAAATCGCGGTATCTGCCAGCGAGGCGACCGCGGCGCGAATAAAATCCCAGTGAATCTCAGATCCATCACTATGGAAATAGCGGAGAGCGCGCTCACGTTCCGCACATCTTTGCTCCTCGGCCTGCGTATCTTCGGCTGTGGCTTGAAACCAGCCTGACGTCGTGTCGTTGTCGTGGGTTCCTGTATAAACGACGCAATTGGGAATGAAGTTGTGGGGTTTGAACGGGTCTTCATTCCAGTCGTTGAGGAAGGCGAACTGCAGGATGCGCATGCCGGGGAATCCCCAGCGGTCGCGCAGAGCCAGCACTTCGGGCGTGATCATGCCGAGGTCTTCGGCGATGAAAGGCAGCTTCCCAAAAACGCGGGTGAGGGCTTCAAAGAATCGGTCTCCCGGTCCATCCACCCAGCGCCCGTGGTCGGCGGTCGGAGCATCGGCGGGGATTTCGTAGTATTTCTCAAATCCGCGGAAGTGATCGATCCGCACCAGGTCGAACTGCTCCAGCATGCATCGCACACGGTCGATCCACCATTGATACCCGGAACGTTCCATGGCATCCCAGCGATACAGGGGATTCCCCCAAAGCTGGCCGGTCGCACTGAAGTAATCGGGCGGTACGCCCGCAACCGTCCGCGAATATCCCCGCTCATCGAGGTCGAACAGCTCGGGGTTGCCCCAGACGTCGGCACTATCGTGAGCGACAAAAATGGGCAGATCCCCGACAATCCGGATCCCTTTTTCATGACAGTATTTTTTGAGTGCTTGCCACTGGCGGAAGAACTCGAACTGGATATATTTGTGCAGGTTTACATGTTCCGGATCCGGTTTCTGCGTACGATCCCATTCCATCCAGAGAAAATCCCTGTTTTGATCTCGCAGGGCCACAAATTCGGCAAACCGATCCAGCCAGAATTTCTGTTCCGCACAAAAACGCTCGAACTCCTGCCGATTCCGGGAGGAAGCCTCCGCGAAAAAGGCGCGCGCGGCCTTCTTGAGGATCTGCCATTTGAAGGCAGCCACGGCAGCAAAGTCGACCCTGTCCTCAGGAAATGAAGGCGCCGCATCCAGGTCCGCATGCGAGATCACGCCCGAACGCGCGAGCAAATCCAGGCTGATCAGCAGGGGATTGCCCGCCATGCTGGAGTAGGCCTTGTAGGGGGAGTCGGCCTCGGCGGGCGGTGCGAGCGGCAATACCTGCCAGAGGCCCTGTCCGCTTGCCGACAGAAAATCGGCAAATTGATAAGCCCATTCACCAAGGTCGCCAATCCCATGCCCTCCGGGAAGTGATGTAGGATGTAACAGTATGCCGCTAGCGCGCATTCGACCTCAGAGATCCGGTTAACTTCAAAGGCTCCAGGACGCCATGACTCAAAGAGCGCCGGTAGTTGGGTCTTATCGAGCCTCGGGGTCTTATCGCTTTAGCGCTTCTTAGCCATTTTGCAGAGGCCACGATCCATGACCAGCTTTTCAAGATACAGAATTCCGCTGCTTTGTTCTAGAGCCAACGAAGGTCAGAGGCTAATATTTAACCGGGGATTCGAACTTGGATGTGATTCGCTGGGAAGAGCTGAGGAGGAGACATGCGCAAAAAGATCTCGTGGGTGAGCCTGGCAGCAACGGGTCTGCTGCTGGTTTTGAACCTCGTGGGCGCGGATAAACCTTACAAGGATGCCTCGGTCCAGGTTGGGGACATCAAAATCCACTACCTGGAGGCGGGATCCGGCGATCGCCACCTGGTTTTCATTCCTGACCTGGCGATGACGGCGGAAGTTTGGAGAGAACAGATCCCTTATTTCGCTGCCCGCGGTTTCCATGTCCTGGCGATGGACCCGCGCAGTCACGGCCTCACCAGCAAGAGCGAGGGGGGCAATACCTATCACCAGCATGCGGCCGATCTCCACGCGTTTCTGGAGAAGCTGAAGCTCGAGCATTGCACCCTGATTGGATGGTCGGCGGGAGTCGTAACGCTCCTCGAGTATATCTCGAGCCCGGAAACGCTCAAGCCGGATCGGCTGGTATTTGTCGGCGGGGCTCCGCTCTCTGCCAGCGATAAAGGTTTTCCCGGTGGCTTCACCCTTCAGCAGGCAAGAGAGGCGGTCCTCGCCATGCAGGAGGATCGCGCCAAGGCAACGGAGGCACTCGTGCGCGGCCTGTTCAAATCACAGCAGAACGGGCCTCTCATTAAGGAGATGATCGACAACAGCATGAAAACTCCGACCGGCACCGCGATCGCACTCATGTTCGATCTGATTACGGGCGACCGCAGGTTAGCTCTTGCGACCATCGACGTGCCGACTTTGATCGTAGTTTCCAGGGAAAGGCAGCTGCTCGGCGAATACCTGCAGTCGAAAATCGCTGGTGCGCAGCTCAGTGTAATTCCGGACGCCGGCCCGGCATTTTTCTTGGAGAAACCGCAAGCCTTCAATCAGGTTCTCGAGGATTTTCTCAGCAAGTAAAAAATTACCGGATCTCAAAAAAAGCGGCCACACAGAGCACAAATGCCAAGAGGTTTCGCGTCCTTCGCGGCTGTTTTTGTCTTTTAGGAAGGACGGCGCTTCACGGTGCCTTTGGCCGTCAGGTAAAATGGCTCCTGGATCACTTCTTCGATCTTCTTACGATAGCCCTTGACCGCCCATTCCCGATCGCAGAACAGTTCAAAGATGCGGCCGCGCACCCTAGGGCGCGACTCGGCGTTGAGGAGGGTCTCGATCAACTGCTCGCGCACTTCCTCGTCTTTGGTTCGGGCCAGATAGTATGCGGCGGCGATGCACACATCGTCGTCTTCGTCCTCGAGAAAGCCGAGGATGATCTTCCTCACCAGGGGGAGAGCTTCCTCGGGAAGGTGTTCGATGAACACGACCTTCGCTTCCGGCCAGCGCGTGTAGCCGCCCAAATGCTCCAGTGTGTCTTTCAAGGCGGCAATGTATTCGCCCTGGGACAGAATTTCGCGCAGCGCCCCCACCGGCCAGGTCACTTCCGGCTCCGAGCGCAGGAAACTCAGAATCGGTTCGACCGCCGCGCGTCCCATCCTGGTAAGCAGTTGCACCGTGTACTGTTTTTCCTCCAGATCCATGGTTTCCTGGGAAACCTGGACCGTGAAACGGCGCAGGAGAGCCGTGGCTGCTTCCGGCGTTTTCCAGCCGGCAAGCCGTTCCATGGCCGAGACGCGGGACGCCGGTTCCCCGTGAGTCTGGATGACATGTTTCAGGGTGCGGGCAATCTGGCGTTCCGAGGGGCCTTCGCTGTCGGAGAACAGTCTGCGTATGAATTCCATAAGTAATAGATTCTACAACAAGAATTACTTATGGACATGATGATTCCGACATGTGCTAGGATTTAGGATTCAGACCGTAGGATTGCGGCAATCCTCGGAGGGAGGCTTGAGATCCTATGTTCCCTTCGGGGTCTTTGCGGTTTGAGTTCGTACTCAGGTATCATTCACTTCGATTTGAAACAGGACGGACCGATGGAAGAGCGAGATTTCTTCAACGAAAAAGACGAGGTGGTGCCTGCAGAGATTTATTGCCCAAAATGTCGCCAGACTTTTGAGTATCCGATCCGGTGGCGACGCCGCACGAAAAAGGCGTCCCTGCCGCCGCGCGCGGATGAACGCGATCGGGCCCGCTTTGCCAAGGCTCGAGATTATCGTGTCCGCATGGATGACAAATTACCCTGCAAGAACCCGCGTTGCGGCAAGACGATTGAAATCAGCACCCTGCAAACAGTTGTTTTTGACTGACCTGCCCAAGGCGGCAATTGTGTCCTGAAAAATCTCCGGCCCAAGAACCCTGTGCTGCCGCCCGATCAAGGTTGGAAGGAGACGTGATGAAAAAGAGACGAGTTGGAATCCTTACGGGTGGCGGAGACTGCCCGGGATTGAATGCCGCTATCAAATGGGTTGTCTATGGAGCGGTTTCCCATAGTACGTCTGACCCCAAACATCCCATGGAGATCATCGCCCTGAAGGAAGGCTGGGGGGGCATCTTGAAACTCGATCCCAAGAAGGGGATGGAAGACGATCATTATGTCCAGGTTCTGACTACGCCGGTGGTGCGCAAAATCGATCGCGATGGCGGGACAGCGATCGGCACCTCGCGCACCAATCCCTTCGCCATCAAAGACCAGAAGGGGAAAGAGCACGACAGAAGCGCGACCGTCGTGCGCAACATGGAAAGGCTGGGGCTCGATGCACTGATCGCGATCGGAGGCGAAGACACTTTAGGAGTCGCCAACAAGCTGTATCAGCGTTATGGCATCCCGGTGGTGGGAATTCCCAAAACCATTGATCTCGATCTTCCGGGCACCGATTACTCGCTGGGATTCGACAGCGCAGTGAATAACATCAAGGTGCTCATCGATCGGGCCCGCACGGTCGCAGGCTCACATCGAAGGCTGGCGGTCATCGAGGTCATGGGGCGCCATTCCGGCCTGCTCGCGTTGATCGGAGGAATCGTCAGCAGCGCGCACTTCATCCTCATTCCGGAATATGCGTTCGAGCTCTCCAAACTGCTCGACCTGATCAACGCGCGCACCAAGTCTCTCTCCAGATACACGCTGATCGTCGTGGCGGAGGGCGCAAAGGAGAAAGGCGGCCGGATCGTGGCGAGGCGGTCGGAAATCGATGCTTTCGGCCATGTCCATCTCGGCGGGATCGGAGAAATTCTAGCCGATCAGATTAAGGAACGCACAGGGCTAGAAACCATCGCTGAAAAGCTGGGTTACCTTCAGCGCGGCGGGGATCCGTCCGCATTTGATGCCAAAATGGGCTATTACTTCGGCATCACTGCCGTCGATCTGATCTCCCGCAAGGAGTACGGCAAGATGGTGTCCGTCCGGCAGGGAGCCATTACCTCCGTGCCGCTCACTGAGCTCAACAACCCTCTGCGGGTGGTAGATGTCGACTTGATGTACGACAAGAGCCGCCTGAACGCGCGTCGTGGTTCGGCGATGAATTGGCTTGTGATCTAAAAAGCTAGGCCACGAAACACACGAAGCGGCATATCCGCATCCTAAAAACCTCAACGCAGAGGCCGCAGAGGGATTTTTGCTTTAGAATGACTTTTCTCTGCGACCTCTGCGTTGATCTTTTGCTTTTCTTTGCTTTACGGCAAAGATTTGTAGGTAAGTAGTACGAAAGGGATTCGGCGGGTTCGGTCAGCTCGAGTATCCGTGCACGGTATCGATCAGGGCTTTTACGGCATCCTCCGGTGTGGGGGGGAGGATGCCGTGGCCCAGATTGAAGATGTGGCCGGGACGGTCGCCGACGCGATCGAGAATCTCACGGCTCCGCTGCGCGAGCAGCGACTTGGGAGCCAGGAGCATGACCGGGTCGAGGTTCCCCTGGATCCCGACTCCGGAGCCAATTCGTGCCCAGGCATCGTCTAAATTGGTGCGCCAATCCACGCCGATTACATCCCCGCCCGCCGCGCGCATGAGAGGTAGCAAGTCGGCGGTTCCGGTGCCGAAGTGAATGCTAGGGATTCCCGCCTCCTTGAGCGCTCCGAAAATCATCCGCGTATGAGGCAGGACATAATCCCTGTAATCGTCCGGGCTCAAGCAGCCGACCCATGAGTCGAAGAGTTGGACGACCTGGGCACCGGCGCGCGCTTGTGCCAGCAGGAAAGAACTGACGATCCGAGCCAGCTTATCCATGAGGTGGTGCCAGAGGTCAGGGTCTTCGTACATCATTCCCTTGGTGCGCAGAAAATTTCTCGCAGCTCCCTCGATGGCGTAGCTGGCCAGTGTGAAGGGTGCTCCGGCAAATCCGATAAGCGGAACTTTGCCGTCGATTTCGGCTCGTACCATGCGGAGCGCCTGCAGGACGTACCCGAGGTCAGCCTCGGGATCACAATCTTTAAGCGCCGCCACATTGGCTGAGGTACGCACCGGATTTTGGATCCTGGGTCCTTCCTTCTCGGCGAATTCCAGCCGGATGCCCATCCCTTCCAGTGGAAGCAGGATATCGGCAAAAATAATCGCCGCGTCGAGTTCGAAAACCGTGATCGGCTGCAGAGTGACTTCCGCGGCGATTTCCGGCGTCTTGAACATCTCGAGCAGTGTGTGCCGCTCCCGCAGCTTGCGATACGCCGGCATGTAACGGCCTGCCTGGCGCATGAGCCATACCGGAGTACGGTCGGTGTTCTCAAGACGGCAGGCCTTCAAAAACCTATCGCTTCGACTCATCCCTGCATTCCCAATTCAAACGGCTTGTTTAGCTACCCGCCGGCGAGCCTTCGAGTTCGAGCTTTCTCCGATGGAAATCAGCCTCCGCTTCTTCGAGTTTGAAGAAGTAGCTGCCGAGGATGTAATAGGGTTGGGCGTCCGGAGGGATAACTTTCAGGTGGGTTGCATACGTCTTTTCCTTGACGCGGCGCAGCACAATCTGGCTCGGATACCGGCCCTGTCCCCTCCTTACCTCGCTCTTGTTAAGATCTTCAGGCAATTCCATGTTTTCGTCCCCCGTTATCTACCCCAGGGCATCAAGTTACCACCAATTCCGCATTCGGCCAAGGAAAGCAGAAGCAGCCGCAAAGACCGTGAAAACATGAAAAATCATGTTTTTAGCGCCTGGTTTGTCAACACCTGGTGTTGAGTTCATGGATGATTTTCAGGCCGTCGAGCGTGAGCCAGGGAGCTACGATTTCGATCACTTTGGTTTCCGTCGCAATGAGCTCGACGAGCCATCCCGTGCCGATGACCTTCATCCGCGGGCCCAGCTCGGCCCTGAAGCGTGCCACCATGCCCTCTACCAATCCCACATAACCGAACAGCAGGCCTGACTGGATGGAATGGACGGTGTTCCGTCCGATGGCACTCGGGGGGCGGCGCATGTCCACCTTGGGGAGCTTTGCGGCACTCTGGAAAAGCGCTTCGGCGGCGATGCCGATGCCCGGCGCGATCGCCCCGCCGATGTACTCTCCTGCGGCAGAGACGGCATCGAAGGTGGTGGCGGTGCCGAAATCGACAATGCAGGCGGGGCCGCCGTATAGCTTTTGCGCCGCAGCCGCAGCCACGACCCGGTCCGCGCCCACTTGATGCGGATCTTCGACGCGCACGGCCACGCCGGTCTTCATTCCCATGTCTACGACGAGCGGAGTGCGCCACAGATATCGTTCGCACGCCTGCGTGAAGGTGCTGGTGAGCGGGGGAACGACGGAAGCCATGGCGACGGCATGGACGTCGCCCGGCGCGACGCCGGCATGCTGCAAGAGATTGATCAGCAAAATGCCGTACTCATCCGGCATGCGCGCATGATCTGTGGCCAGGCGCCAGCGCGGCCCCGGCTCGTCGCCGTCATACAGGCCCAAAGCAATTTTGGTGTTGCCGACATCAATGGCGAGCAGCATAAGCACTCCCTGGAGAGAGGAGGATGTTGTCGATCAGGCGCGTTTTGCCGATGCGAACTGCGAGCGAGAGCAGAATCCCGGCTTCACTCCGATCGATTTCCGCGAGAGTAATCGGATCAGCGGCAGACAGGTAGTCCACTTGAGCTAGTGGTTCACCGTCCAGGATCCCCTGCATGGCCGCGCGCAGCGAGCTGCCGTCACGCTCGCCTAGCTCGTAGGCGGTCCGGCCTGCAGAGAGAGCGCGGAAGAGCACGGTGGCTGCCTGCCGTTCCTCGGAGCTGAGATAGGCGTTGCGGCTGCTGAGCGCCAGCCCGTCAGCCTCGCGCACCGTCGGGCAGATCACGATTTCGACCGGGAATGACAAATCCTCGACTATGCGCTTGATGACCACCACCTGCTGCGCGTCCTTCTGTCCGAAAAAAGCTTTGTCGGGGACAAAAACGTTGAACAGCTTCGCAACGACGGTGGCGACGCCACGGAAGTGGCCACGCCGCCTCCCGCCTTCCAGGCCCTTCGACACCTCTTCGACTGAGACCCAGGTTTCGAAGCCCGGCGGATAGACGGCGTCCGCGGATGGAGTCCAAACCAGGTCCACACCCAATGGCTCCAGGAGCTTCAAGTCTCTTTCGAGGTTCCGCGGGTATCGGTCCAGATCTTCGTTGGCGCCGAACTGTGCCGGGTTGACGAAGATGCTCACGCCCACATGGTCACACTCCGCTCTTGCCTTGCGCACGAGCGACAGATGGCCTTCATGAAGCGCTCCCATGGTCGGCACTAAACCGAAGGTGCCGGGCAGAGAAGCGCGCGCTCTTCTCAGATTGGATATGTCACGGATTACTTGCACTTTATTAGATCTCCGTCCAATCAGAATGATTCAAAGGCTTGCCACGAAGAGCGCGGCGCGGGATAGCCGCATCCTAAAAACCTCAACGCAGAGGTCACAGCGCGGCCGGTGGCCGCAACCAAAGGGTGAAGCCCAACAGTCGTGATGGCCGCTGGCTGCGCTGAGCTTTCAGCCGTCAGTTTTCAGCTCTCAGCTTTCAAACGACTACCAGCAGTGTTTTTAGCGAGGACCTTCTCCTGTTGGCAACCTACATGTACAAAGCCGCATTTAATGCGGCCTGCAATAGGGTCCCTGGAAAAAAAGTGTTAAAAAAACAACATTTCCCAACTTTGCTTAGCAGAGGCCACTGAGGATTTTTTGCTTTTGAATGACTTTTCTCTGCGACCTCTGCGTTGATCTGTCGCTTTTCTTGCACGAATGGTGTTCATCCTCGCGCGGCGATGGCCCGAACCAGGCGATACAAGGTTTCGTTGACAGGCGTCGGCACGCCGAGGTGTTCACCCCAACGCACGACCGCGCCGTTGATCGCATCACATTCGGTGGGAGCGCCGCGCATCACGTCCTGCAACATGGAGGAGCGGTTCACTGCAGTCTGGCGCGCCACTTCTCGCACTTTTTCGACCGGATCCGGAAACGGCAGGGTAATGCCTCTTGCGCTGGCCACCGCCGCGCACTCCCGGGCGGCCTGCTCCATGAGAATCTGGGTATCCGGGCGGTCCAACAACTCGCCATTCCGGATGCGCAGGAGCGCCGTCAGTGGATTGATCGCGCAATTGACCACGAGTTTCCCCCACAGCAGCCCATCGAGCTGCTCGGGGTCGCCCCTCTCAGCTGGCATGCCCGCATGCCGAAAGAGCTGAACGATCCACTCTGGGGCAGCAATCCAAGTAGCGCCGCTTCCCCCGGGCTGCACATGCCCCGGACCCAGGAGGGCGGCGCCTTGGTAGGTCACTCCTAAGGTGGCACCCGGTCCCAGCGCTTCAAGATTCCCCAACCCGTTCTGGAGCGTAAGGGCAGTACCCTCAGGCTTCAGCAGGCGCTGCAGATGACGGGCAACCTCCTCGGTCTGCCAGGCTTTAACGAGAACGATCACCAGATCTGCCGGTTTGGTGGCATCACCCCATGGAATGGCTGCCACAGTTACCTCCTTGCTCTCCTGGGAATCCTCAACCCGGATTCCAGAGGTGCGCAAGGCGGCGATTCCTTCCACCCACGAACCTGTAAGGGTGATCTGGGCCACAGATGCCAGCTGTGCGCCGAACAGGCAGGCCATTGCACCGGTGCCGACAATCGTCACATGAATGCGGGATTCTTTCGCGGACATGTCGGCCTCAGATTGCCAGGCCCCAATTGCGTGGTTTGGTGCGCAGGTCCCGCACGAGTGCCTCGAACTCCTCGTCGCTCATGTGATAGGAATGCTCGGCAGTCGGGAAACGGCGCGCCGTCACATCCTGGATGTAAGCGTCAAAGGCCTGCTCCATGACGGAGCTCAAGTCAGCATACTTCCTGGCAAATTTGGGGGTAAAACGGTCGAATGCGCCAAGCAGGTCATGGCTGACCAGCACCTGCCCATCGCAGGCCACTCCCGCACCAATGCCAATGGTGGGGACCCGAAGGCGATGCGAAACGATCTCTGCCACCCGGTCAGGGACTGCCTCCAGAATGACTGCATAGCAGCCGGCATTCTCGAGGATGTGCGCCTCTTCCACAAGGTGCCGGGCAGCGGCAGCCGTAGTGCCCTGTACCTTGTAGCCGCCAAGCTTGTGGATGCTCTGCGGCGTCAGACCCAGGTGCCCCATCACCGGGATGCCCGCGCCCACAATCGCCTCGATCGTGGCCGCTACTTTCCTGCCGCCCTCCAGCTTCACGGCATCCATCCCCGCTTCCTGCAGAAAGCGGCCGGCGTTCCGGATAGCATCGGCCGTGGATGCCTGATAGGACATGAAAGGCATGTCCCCGATCAAATGCGCATAACGCGCGCCGCGCGCGACCGCCTTGCAGTGATGGATCATGTCCTCCATGGTCACGGACAAGGTGTTCTCATAACCCAGCACCACCATGCCGAGCGAGTCGCCGACCAGGATGGAATCCACACCCACACGGTCAAGGGCGAGTGCCGTTGGGTAATCATAGGCGGTAATCATGGTGATCGGCTCGCCGTTCTTTTTTTTGGCAGCCAGGCTGAGAGTGGTGGTTTTGCGTCGCTGAGGATCCGGGGCGATCGGCATGGCTATCTTCTCCATTGAGTAAGATGCCTCTTCTCTGCCTTTATGAGAGAGAGTGGCGTTGGTAGATACCGTCCCGGTCGGGACCCGATCCGGGCGGCACATGAATTATAGGAAGGAACTCCCCGCTCCGCAACCCAAGCTTCCAATCATCTCAAAGCCCTTATCCCTGCTGACGGCCCTTCGGGCCCTGGCCCCGAATGCATTAGCTTCAGAACCCAGCTGACAGACAGCGATCCTATTGCGCCGCGAGTTCGACGCTGAATCCGTTTATGACCCTCATTTTCCCAATTTCCGGCATAACTTCGGAATCCGGGCTTATTCCGGGAGGGTGAGGTCGGCGTAGATGGGACTGTGATCGGAGATGCGTGCCGGCCCTGTCCGCAGCGTCGGCACACAAGTGGGGTCGCACGATCCTATGCCCGAGGTGCGGTCGAAGACTTCACTCGCGCGCAGCGGATGAACATCCCTGCCGAAAAACCAGTCGAGCTTTATGGGCAGGCCGTCCCGGTAAGGTTCCGTGCGGCGCCGCACGAAGTCGTGGAAAATGGCAGGCACCATGCCGGCATCCTCGGACTCCTCGATCGGCGCGCATGCCGTGGCTTCGACCGAATTCAAGCCCTCGAGGGAGAAACCGGCGCGGGCCGCGACCTTGAAGAGCGGCTCAACGCGCTGCGGCGTCAGGAATCGTTTCTTCACCTTACGGGCATCGCCGATCAGCAGATGCGCCGCCGCCAATAGTGCACGCCAACGCGTGCCACGCCGCAGGCAGTTCGTATTCAGATCCCCGCCGAGCAGGTGCGCCTCTCCGGAGCCGCCCGGCAACGCCGCCATCAGCCGCTTCATCTGAGTCGCGCGGCAAC
Organism: Acidobacteriota bacterium; assembly: GCA_041501225.1. GTDB lineage: Bacteria > Acidobacteriota > UBA6911 > UBA6911 > UBA6911 > JAFNAG01. The sequence continues at coordinate 16,376 of JBGQNR010000033.1, read as the reverse complement.
CCGGAGTATTCCTGACCTCCAGATGCGTCGATCCCGCCCAGAGGGTTCCGGCTCCGATCTGGAGCCGCACCCAAAGGCAATTTCGTCCGCCATACCGTTTCTCGTGGAATTCGTACGGTTCGAAGCATTGGGGCAGTCTGACCACCTGCGCCGCGAGCATCGGGTAACGGCTCAGCACCGCATTGCCTTGCAGGCTCTCGCGGTTTTCCCACGGGAGTTTCCGTTCCTCGTCGATCCCTTTGGTCAATTCCAGGCAGGCCGGGGCGAATGCCACATTCATGCCCAAGGCCTCCCCAAGGCATCGTGCCACGTGCCGGTTGTCGGAGCGATTCATGCCGCAGTCCGCTTCGTTGAGCATCACGATATCCGCCCACCTCAGAGCCTCGTCGGTTTTAAACTGCCGGACGATGGCGTCGAACTGCTTGCCTTTTTCCAGGTTCCACTGCGCCACGCGCACGAAAGCAAAAATGCGAGGGATCGCTTTGTCGCAGACGGACAATTCGGGCGTGCCCAGCAGGGTCTCGATTTCGGAGGAACACTCCGCGAAGAACGGCGAACGGCGCAACTCAGCCAGGCTCGGGTATCGGCTCAAGTGATCCAAAAGGTAGCTTTGTCGTTTCATCAATGCCGCTAACGCATCGCGAGGACACACTTCTTCAGAAACTCAGCCGGCCCCGCCTCACCGGATGACTGGAAACGGCACCTCTGCCGATCATGCTCCGGCCCGTCAGGCTCCAAGCATACTCTGGGAGGATACGACCTTGCAGGAAAAACTATCGGTCTTTTCTGGCGCTGCTCTCGAAATCAGACACCGTCTGCTGAAGAGTCTTCAAGGAGTCGATCAGGCTCGGCTCACGCAAATCATCGAGCGTCACGGTGTGGGCCTGGGGGTAAAGGAAGAGCAGGATGCGCCGTTCCAGGTCCTGCGCCTGCTGCGATACCAGGAGGGCGCCTTCATGGGGGGAGGCTGAGGCCGGCCGTGATTCCTTCGAAGGCTGGGCCGAGGGGGTATTGACGGTCCCGCGAGGGAGGGCGTGGCTGAGGCTCTCCGCGAGCCTGACCGCGCATTTCCCCACTTCACGTGAATGATCAGAACATACGGCCCGTGCGCGATTCCTGATGTCCGGGATGATGTCGTCCCCGTATGCGGCGCCGGCCAGAGAGGGAAGATCGATTGCGAGTTGCACCATTTTATTCAGCCACTCGAGGATCTGATCGCCGTACAGTTTCAGGCGGCGCTTTAATTCCGGATCCGCCTCGCTGTCGTCATAAACATCCTGTGCCCGGTCACCCCTACTGCCAAAACGGATGAAGAAAGGATCTCGCAGGTAACTGCGCAGTTCGGCGTTGGTCCAGAAACTTGGAGGCGGATCTTCATCCAGAATCGAAGAGGCTTTCTTTTCCCGATCGGCGTGGGTCGCATACAGTTCGATCCGGTAGGATTTGCGCAACGGTTCCACGAGTGCGGCAAGTTGCTGGTAATTTCTTTCGTCTTTGATCCGGCACCAGATTTCGATGCCCCGGGCATGGAACACAAAGATGCTATCCACCCCAAGGCAGAGATTTTCTTCGTGAAAGCGCAGCCAGACCTCACGCAGCGGCGCTGCCACGTCCCGCAATGGTACGCCCTTCAGCTTGTCAGAGCTCCTATCAGAAGAGGCCGGATTTATCGCGGAAATGCCTGCATTTCCGCAGATTAAAAGAGCACTTGCTACTATGAGGCGCAACCTCATCGCTTTTCCCCTCAACAGTTATAGAGTATGCGCCCGACGAGCGGTTTGTACAGTGCATTTCACGGCATGCCGGGAAGGATGGCAGCGTCTTTTAGGCCTGGGAAAAAGGTGCGGGAGTGCGGGCGACAAGAAAAAGGGCGCCCCCGCCGGAGCGCCCAGGTGCGGGAAGATCCGCTCCTCCCAGATAAACGTGATCTTCCCGTTTCAAATTTTTGAGACCCGGCTGATCGGCTCGGGTCTCATCTTGCCTCTAAGTATAAAAGTATGAAATTGAGGCCATGAATACTTCCGCCACAGCGGAACAGGATCACTCTCATGAAATCGTCATTTGTGATCGCCACTAATATAGGATCCTTGCGAAAATAAGTGAAATGAATAAGAGTTATATTTAGTATTAGCAACGCTAATTTTCCCCGGGGGGTCGAGGACAGGATAGACCGCATCCCGGGCACCGTTTGGCAGCCGGCGTCTGATGGGCCGCCCGTTTTTGCCCTTGGTATGGCGCAGGCAGGCTGACGGGCCGGTCCTGGGAAGGAGCACTTATGCAGACGGAGACCCTCAAGGTTTTTTGCGATCTTGTCGATTGCGGCAGTTTTTCGCAGTCCGCAGCGCGCAACTTCATTACGCAGTCTGCGGTCAGCCAGCAGATCCGAACCTTGGAATCGCGGTTCAACACGTCCCTCCTGGTTCGCCAGGGTAGATTGGTCTATCCCACCGAAGCGGGTCGCATTCTTTATGAAGGCGCACGTGAAATCCTGGATCGACTCGAACGCATGGAATTGCAGCTGAGGTCCCTGGGGGAGGAAATGACCGGGACCGTGCGGATCGCGACGATTTACAGCGTCGGTCTCTACGAAATGTCTCAGGTGATCAAGACATTTCTCAAGGCCTATCCGAGAGTGAACCTCCACGTGGAATACAGCCGGGCCAATCGCGTCTACGAGGAGTGCCAGAAAGGGGGGACCGACATTGGCATAGTCACCTATCCCAAGTCCCGGAGAGGAATCGAGGTTATACCGCTGCCCGAGGATAGGTTGATCCTGATCTGCTCGCCGCAACATCCTTTCGCAAAGCGGCGGCAGATCGAGCTGCGTATGCTCAATGGCCAGAATTTCGTCGCCTTTGAGCGCGACATCCCGAGTCGGCGCGCTCTCGACCAGATCTTTCGCGAGCACAAAATCAAGGTCCGGGTGGTTATGGAACTGGATAATATCGATACCATCAAGCGCAGCGTGGAAATCGGCGTGGGTGTATCGATCGTGCCGCTGTTCAGCGTCCAGCGGGAAGTCCAGTCGGGAACTCTGGCGCAGGTCCAGTTCAAGGGCCATACCTTTTTGCGTCCGCTCGGTGTCATTGTCAAAAACAAACGCGCCTTGACGCCGGCCGCGCAGAAACTGATCGAGCTGCTGCAGCGCCCGCAGGCGGATGCACGACCCTGACATGCATGGCGCTTAGGTAAGCTTAAGCGAACGAGGTCAGGCAGGAAAATGACCCTGAAAGGGTCAAACAGTGAAAGCCCAGGGCTGGCGCTGTTGAACTCCTTCGGAGTTCCTTAACTAAGTGCCCTTCGACCCTGACACGATAAGACGGCCGCGCGGTTTCCCTGGATCCGGGCTGCAGGCCTGCAGGAAGGCGGTTGAGATGCGCAGATCGGTTTCGCCTTGACAACCGCTTTTCCACTGTGCAATAAACGCCGCGGTGCCGGATCTGCTCATGTTCCTGTTGCGTTCAATCGCTCTGGTTTCCGTCCGTACTCAAGGCCGGCACCTGCGAATTTAGAGCCGGGTTCATGCGCTCGGCATGGACGCAATCGAAGGTCACGAAATCAGAGAGCTCACAGTCCCACTGTGGGCTTTTTTTGTTTCCCCTCCCATACCCACAAAACCGTTGGATCTTCGACCGGGAAAGCTCTATCTTGATGATGAACACATTGGGATGCGGGATCATGACCGAATGGCGCCAGGTTAAGTTTCAGCGAACAAGAATGCGCGGGAAAATGACCCTGAAAGGGTCCGACAGTGACAGCCCAGGGCTCGCGCCCTGGGGAAGTGGCGAACTCCGAGTGAAGCCCTGTAGGGCAACACAGACCGTTTGGTCCTTGCAGGGCTCAGTCACTCTTCGTTTCCGTGTTCCCAGGGCTTGCGCCCTGGGCTGTCACTGTCGAATCCCCTCGAGATTCGGTACCTAAGTACCATTCGAGTCCCACCCTGCACTCCAAGGATTTCCGGCGCGTGAAAGGAGCGGAAGGTGTTGAAGCACTCCATTTGCCATACAGCACGGCCTGCCGGATACGCGCCACCGGGCGCAACGGCAGGTTTCACGAGTTTCTGCAGAGCCGCGGCCGCATGTCTATGCCTGATCCTCGTCCTGACCGGCTTCAGTTCGATTTGCCCGGGTGCGCAGGTGGGCATGAAAGCCGCCACATTCCGTCTGACGGATGATGAAGGCAAAACCCGTTCCCTGGAAGACTACGCTGGCAAAATTGTGGTTCTGGAGTTTTGGTCCTTCAAGTGCCCGCCCTCGGCAGCCTATGACGAGCGCATGACGGCACTCGATGGCAAATATCGCAATCGGGGCGTGGTTATTCTTGCCGTCGACTCCAACAAGAACGAGCCGGCGGACGAAGTTCGACTCAACCGTGCGCATCGGAAACTGCCATTTCCGGTTCTGATGGACGAGGACGGGACGCTGGCGGGGAGCTTGGGAGCTACCCACACGCCTAGTGTGATCATACTGGACGGGAGCGGCATACTCCGCTATCGCGGTGCCATCGATAACAATAAGCATGCCGGGGAGCGCGACCGGATTGCCTATGTCGAGGATGCCCTCGACGCGATATTGTCGGGGCACCCCGTTCCGCAGGCAGAGACCAAAATGTCCGGCGGTTGCAGCATCAAACGTTAGTCCGCCATACCATTTGTCCTAGCCGTTATTGGGGTCCGATCGCTTCGCATCCGCTCAAAGGACGCGCAAGATGACCATTCTCAAGAGAAGTATCGAGATCTGTTTTTCTCCTGTCGGGATCATGACCCTCCTATTCGTCGCCGGGCTTATTGTGATCGCGTACCGTCGCACATCGCGCATGGGACACCGGTTGATTTGGGGCGGGGTCTGGCTTTACCTGATATTCCTTTTTACACCATTGGCTGAAGTTCTTGTGTCCAACCTGGAACGGCCTTTTCCGGCGATGCTGCATCCGGATGCATCCGCAGGCATTCGTGCCATCGTGGTTTTATCCGGATATGGCGAGGATTCTTCCTTTCTCCCTGTGACCAGCAAGCTTTCCGAGGAGACGATAGCGCGCATGGTGGAGGGCATCCGGCTTTACCGTGAGCTGCCCGGCGTCAAGCTGGTGGTCTCAGGCGGAGTCCTGCGCGCGGGGGAACGGCCCATCGCCGACCTCATGGCGGATTTTGCCAAAGCGATGGGAGTCCCCGAGGGAGACGTCGTCATCGAGACGAAATCAGAGACGACTCATGAAAACCTCGTGGAAGTGAAGAAGATCATCGGCTCCGAACCCTTTATTCTCGTCACGTCGGCCTGCGACCTGCGACGCTCGACTGCTGTGGCTCGCAACTTAGGGATGAAGCCTCTGGCCGCACCCGCCGCCATCTGGGCGGCGCAGAATTATCCGGCTGGAATGCCGTGGCTGGAATGGAGCCGGAAGCTGATCGAAGGTGTGGCCACGCCCTCAACGAGTCGGTTCGGTTATCTTCAGTGGGCGTATCACGAATACGTCGGCTATGCCTGGTACTGGATGCTCGGCCGCGTGTGATGGAGGGCGTAAGGGAATCCGCAGTCAGTAACGCCAATCCGTTGCTTACGCCGCACGCCACACATCTACGAAATCTCAAAGGCGTACGTTTTCGAAGGACAGATTTTCCCGTGGCCGGCTACTGAGGTTTGCTGTTTTCTTCGGGTCGAGACTCGACCTTGCAGGAATCCCTGGACATTCAGGTGGAAACGCCGAACCGTGGAAGCACCCAGCGGTTCAGGGCGATCCAGCCTGCGAAAATGATGAGCAGCCAGACAAAATCAGGCATGATTTCCTTCTCCTCCCAATTCCAGGGTACAACCCGTTATTCCAAGGCTCATTCCCATGCACGGCAACATGGGAATGTCCCGTCGTTATCCTAAACCCGCTGATAAACCTCGCTGCCGCGCTTGCGAAATTCGCTCTTCATCTCCTCTAATCCCGCGGCGAGTGCCTGATCTTCGGAGATGCCCATCCGCTGCGCATAGTCGCGTACCTCCTGCGTGATTTTCATCGCGCAGAAGTGCGGGCCGCACATGCTGCAGAAGTGGGCCACTTTGGCGCCTTCTTCCGGCAGAGTCTCGTCGTGGAATTCACGCGCCGTCTCGGGATCGAAGGAAAGGTGGAACTGGTCTTCCCAGCGGAATTCGAAGCGCGCCTTGGAGAGCGCATCGTCCCGCAGCTGCGCCCCGGGGTGCCCCTTGGCCAGATCGGCGGCATGGGCTGCGATCTTGTACGCGATGACCCCATCACGGACATCCTTCTTGGTGGGCAGGCCCAGGTGCTCCTTGGGAGTGACGTAGCAGAGCATCGCCGTTCCATACCAGCCGATCATGGCGGCGCCGATGGCGCTGGTGATGTGGTCGTATCCGGGGGCAATATCCGTGACCAGAGGGCCCAGGGTGTAAAAGGGGGCTTCGTGGCACACCGCCATCTGGCGGTCGACATTCTCCTTGATCAAATGCATCGGGATGTGGCCAGGCCCCTCGATAATGACCTGGCATTCGTGGCCCCATGCCTTCAGGGTCAGTTCGCCAAGGGTGTCGAGCTCGGCAAACTGGGCTTTATCGTTGGCATCGGCGATCGATCCCGGCCGCAGTCCGTCGCCGAGGGAGAAAGCCACATCGTAGGCTTTCATGATTTCGCAGATTTCATCAAACCGGGTGTAGAGGAAACTCTCCCGATGGTGCGCCAGGCACCACTTTGCCATGATGGAGCCGCCTCGACTCACGATGCCGGTGACGCGCCTGGCGGTGAGAGGAACATAACGAAGCAGGACGCCGGCATGGATCGTGAAATAATCCACCCCCTGCTCGGCCTGCTCGATGAGCGTGTCGCGGAAAACCTCCCAGGTGAGATCCTCGGCCTTTCCGCCTACCTTTTCCAGCGCCTGATAAATGGGGACGGTGCCGATGGGAACGGGCGAGTTGCGGATGATCCACTCGCGGGTCTCATGAATGTTCTTCCCGGTCGAGAGATCCATGACAGTGTCGGCCCCCCAGCGGATCGACCACGTCATTTTCTCAACCTCTTCTTCAATGGATGAGGTTACTGCAGAGTTGCCTATGTTGGCGTTGATTTTCACGAGAAAATTACGCCCGATCGCCATCGGCTCAGCCTCGGGGTGGTTGATGTTGGAGGGGATTATCGCGCGCCCGCGCGCGACCTCACTGCGGACGAACTCCGGGGCCAGGTTTTCGCGCAACGCCACAAATTCCATTTCGGGAGTCACGAACCCTTTGCGGGCATAGTGCATTTGAGTCACGTTACCGATGCCGCGCAGCACTTCGCGGCGGCGTGGCAACGGGGTATCCGGATCGCTGTGACCGGGCACGGGCCGATAACTCGGCGCCTGCCGGCCATATTCTCCGCGCGCCAGAATCCAGGGTGTGCGCAGTTCGGGCAGCCCGCGCCGCAAATCGATGGTCACGTCCGGGTCCGTATAAGGTCCGGACGTGTCGTAGATGCGCACTGGTGCGTTTCTCTCCACCTGGCCCCCGAGGCTGCTCGTTGGACCAAGAGCGATTTCCCGCATCGGAACTCGGATACCCGCGGGTCCGTCGACATACACCTTCTTTGAGCCCTGGATCGGACAGACATTGGCGACATGGGCTCCCGGTTCGGCGTTGCGAACAACCTGACGCATGGTACTCTACCTCCCGCTTACTGCCATTACAGGCTAGCCTCTAATTGTCCCAAAATCGCTGCAGGGTCACAAGTAAGAAGTCGGAGGCCGGGGATCGGAGGTCATTTCCTGGAGAGGTCGTCGAAGAGCTGGCCTGCGAAAGCCTCGAGATTGCCGAATTCGCCAAATATGTCTAATGCTAGGGATTTAACGAATTCATCGCGGGTACGACCCGCAGTCACGGCGCGGTGCGCCTCCGTGCGGAGCTTCTGCGCCGCCGTCAACAGGCTCTTCATCTGCTGGAGATTGGCCGCCTCGCCATGACCCGGGATTACGGCCACCAGTTCTTCCAGGGTTTTTTCCGGCTCGGGTGGGACGGGGATTTCCTGCTTGGGCTGCGGCATAGCTGATTTCAGCAGCGGCACGAAATCAATCACCTGTTTCAGGCCATCAATCCAACCGCGCGCGCTCCCTTCCCCCGCACCGCTGTCTATAATGGGAAAGCTCGAGGCGGAAAAAAGGTCCCCGGTGGCAAGCACCTTTTCGGAGGGAAGGAAGACGACGACATCGCCCGCGGTGCGCGCCTTGGATTTCACAGCCAGAATCCGGATCTCAATGTTGGCCGGCCAGAGGCGCATTTGCTGACCGAACAGGAACCGCGGATTCGGGCGTATGGGCGCCGGCGCAGCCGGCTGATCGGGATCAGGCACGGAAGCCGCGCTTGCGAGCCGATCGAGTTCCTTGCTGTCGATGACCGCCGCTCCCTGCTTTAGAAACGTAGCCCAACCTCCGGTGCCAGCCTTCTGATAGTCGGTATTCACAACCCAGCGCACGGGACGCGTGGTTAGAGATTTGAGCGCGTTCAGCATGGCCGGGACCTCTGGCTCGGGCGGCGGATCAATGAGCAATACCCCTTCCGTGGTGATCACCGCCCCTGTGTTGGCGGCTCCAGACTTGGAGGTAAGGTAAAAGAAATGCGGGCTCACCTTTTGGAATCCTGCAGGGGCGGAGCGCAATTCCGAGGTCCCCGCCATTAACAGGATGGCGATCGCGAGCATCCCAGGCATTGCTTTCCTCATGGACGATGTCCTTCCAACTGCGCGTGCAGGAAATCCCTGACCCGGCTTTGAACCTGATCCACCTGATGAGTGAAAAAATGGTCGGCGCCTTCCACCCAGCTCACCGCGGAAGTCTGCGGCAGCCGGCGCGCCAGGAGCTCCATCTGATCACGCGGACAGAATTCGTCCCGCGTGCCGACAATATACAGCGAGGGCTTGTCATTATCGATCAGGAATTCGAAATCATAACTGTTCAGCGGCACTCCCAACCCTACCAGCGCCTGCACGCGCGGATCATGACAGGCGACCTGGAGGCCAACCCAGGCACCGAAAGAAAAACCGACCAGCGCCAAAGGCAGGTGCGGATAGCGCTGTTTCAACCACTCCATGAGAGCGGCGGCGTCCTTTCGTTCTCCAGCCCCTTTGTCGTAGGATCCCGTGCTGGCGCCGACTCCGCGAAAGTTGAAGCGAAGGGCTGCAAAACCGGCCTCCACCGCTCCTTTGCCGACACGATAGATCACCCGGTTGTTCATGGTGCCGCCATAGAGCGGATGCGGATGACAGAGAAGTGCCGCTCCCCTAGGCCCCTCCCCTTCGGGCTCCCATAGTCTAGCTTCAAGATCAACTTCGCCTGCAACAACGATCATCGAATTCAACCGAACTCTTGATTGACGATTGAAATGACATCCAATCCGCGCGTCAATCGTTGTTCGTCAACTACATGCCTTTTTGCAATGACAGCGGGACTTCCAGGCCGTGCTTTTCCATCAGTTCGGCATCGGCAAGGAGCTGGCGAGTATCGCCATCGGCCCGGATCTTGCCGCGGTCCATCACGATCGTCCGGGAACAGAGCGCCAGAACCATCTCGAGATCATGGGTACCCAATAGGAGAGTTGCCGGCAGGGAAGAGATAAGCTGGATCAAGTGACGCCGGTTGCCCGGATCCAGATTGCTGGTGGGCTCGTCCAGGGCCAGTATGGTGGGTTCCATGGCTAAAACCGTCGCCAGAGCCACCCGCTTGCGTTCGCCGTGGCTAAGATGGTGGGCCGAGCGGTTTGCGTAGGAATAATCTAGCATCACATCCTTCAGCGCTTTCTCGACTCTCTTCGGGATTTCCTCCGTCGGCACGCCCAGATTGAGGGGGCCAAATGCAATGTCCTCGAAGACGGTGGGGCAAAAGAGCTGGTCATTCGGATCCTGAAAGACAAGGCCCACCTGCTTCCGAATGAGCTTCAGGTCACCCTCGGCCACAGACTGCCCGAGGATGCGGACGGTGCCGGTGCCTTGCAGGATGCCGTTCAGGTGGAGCAGGAGCGTGGACTTCCCGGCGCCGCTGGGCCCGACCAGAGCCGCCCTCTCTCCTGCCTGGATATCAAGATCGATGGCATCCAGCGCCCGGGTCCCATCGTGGTAGGAATAACTGAGCCGTGTCAATCGAACCGCATATTCGGTCATATTATTTTCGGGGCCTTGCCCATCAAAAATAAGTCATCGCGGCAACGAAGAACGCCACGACGGAGGTGAATGCCAGATCCCGCCAGGAAAACCGCCTGGGCGCGGTTACCGGGAATCCGCCGGAAAAACCGCGGGACAGCATAGCCTGGTACATGTGGTCGGCGCGCTCGAAGGATCGCACCATCAGGGTTCCCAGCATGGATCCCAGCGTACGCAGTTCCGCGCGCGCTCCGGCTCTGCCCACGCATCTGCTGTCGCGCGCCTGCCTCATCCTCAGCACCTCGTCGGCAAGCACGAAAAGGTAACGGTAGAGAAAACTCAGGTTCGCGACCAGGATTCTTGGGCAACCGAGCTTGCGCATGCCGCGCAACAACTCGACAAAGCGGGTGGTGTTGGTCAACAGAATAAGAATCAGCAGGCACAGGATCGATCGGAGCAACAGCGCCAGAAACCAGGCCCAGCCCCCACTTCCCCGCCACGGGGCAGCGAGGCCTGCCAGCAGAACGAAAGGCAGAATCCCGAACATTCGCCCCACGATATACTGCATCGGAATCTGTGAGATCCCGGCGAGGATAGCTATGAAGAAGAAGAAGGCGAAAAACGCGCCCGTGCTCCCGGCGCGGATCTGCACGGCAGTTACGATGAGCGCTGAAAACCCGATAATCTTCGTGCGTGCATCCAGAACGTGGAGTGGTGAGTCCAGGTTGGCAAACCGGTCGATGAAACTGTGTTTCACGGCCGACCTCTCCTGACCATCACCTTGCGGGCAGCCCAATAGACGGCTCCACCCAACGCGAGGAGCGCAAGGTACAGCAATACCCGATATAAATCCGTGAGGCGATGGGTGAACAGCGGGTTTTCTTGAGGATCGACGAGCGCGGCAGATCCCGCGAGCAGCGTCTGGAGCGGGTCAGGCAGGCCTGAACTCCCTGCCAGCACCAATATCGCCAGCGGGATTGCCACCAAAACCCCAGCCCCGAGCCCATCGGCAATAGTGAATCTGGGACTGAAATCTCTCCGGAGCAGATCCGGCCGGACGTGGGCAAGAAATGACAATACGCCAACCGTTAGAATACCTTCCACGATACCTATAGCCGCATGATAGCCGACCATCGCCGGCAATCCGACCTTGAGGGGTACAACCCCCGAGAGTCCCAGCTCGAGCGCGCAGGCCACTGCGGAAAGCACGGTCGAAAGCCACCCGGCAGCAAATCCTGCGACGGTTAAAAGTTTTCCTCGACGCTCCGGAGCGCCCAGCAACCGGAAACAAGTGTACCCGCTGAAAACGCTGATGGCCCCCATGTTGAAAAGGTTGGCGCCCAAGGCCACTATTCCCCCATCCTGCAGGAAGAGCGCCTGGGCGATGATTACCGTAGTCATCGTCAAGAGACCGGCCATCGGGCCGAGAAGAATGCCAAGAAGAGCGCCTCCGAGCAGATGGCCTGATGTACCTCCAAATACTGGGAAATTAAGCATTTGTGCGGCGAAGACAAAGGCCGAGAGCACCCCCATGATGGGTACCATCCGGACGGAGAGCTCGAGCTTCAGACGCTGAGCAGCATAGAGAATGCTCGCCCCTGACAAAGCGTCCAGAGACAACGCCATCCGGTTCGTAAGAAACCCATCGGGTATATGCATGGGGAGGAATTGTAAACCATGACGCGCCGAATGGACAAAGATTCAATGACGAAAGACGAGCTTCCCGCACTTCACTCGAGATCCGTCATTCTTCCCTCGTTAGGGTCGGAACGATAGTAAGGCGGATTAAAGAACCGGACCTCCTTGCGCTTGAATGGCCCGACGAGCAGGAGGCCGGCGATGAATCCGCCGATGTGCGCCCAGAAGGCCACGCCACCCGCATCACGCCCAGCGGTCATACTGCCGCTCAGGAGTTGCAGAAGAAACCAGAAACCAAGCGCCAGTGCGGCCGGGATGTACATCAGCCGGGTGAAAAAGCCGAGCGGGATGAGGACAAGCACGCGTGCCCTTGGGTAGAGGAGCTCAAGCCGATGTCAAATGCGCATGCAATTTGGCGCCGCATGCGCCGCTCATCCGGCCAGTTCGGCCATGATGCGCACGGCTTCCAGATCCGATGTGGCGCAGATCAGCGTGCGAACTCCGCAGGCACGCCACATTTCCAGCCGCTCGGCGATTCTCTCGCGGGGCCCGCATAAGGCTACTTCGTCGACCAGAGCGTCCGGCACGGCGGCCATGGCCGCCTCGCGCCTTCCTTCGAGAAAGGCGTCCTGGATCTTGTGAGCGGCCTCTTCATAGCCGTAGCGGCAAGCGAGGTTGAAGTAGAAATTCCGGCCCGGCGCGCCCATGCCGCCGATGTAAAGCGCCAGCGTCGGCTTTACCGCATCGCGGCATGCAGCGACATCGTCGCCGATGCGGACTTCGACCATGGGCGCGATGTCGAACTCCGTCCGGTCCCTGGACGAGCGCGCGAAGCCTTCCTCGAGGGAGGGGCGAAAAATTGAGAAGCGCTCGGGAGCGAAGAAGATCGGCAGCCAACCATCGGCAATCTCGGCTGCGAGCGCTACATTCTTCGGCCCGATAGCGGCCAGGTAAATCGGCAGATCCGTGCGCATGGGGCGGAACATCAGCTTCAGCGGCTTGCCGAGACCAGACCCTCCTTGAATGGGGATATCGTAGTGATCGCCGTGGTGTTCCAGCGGTTGTTTGCGCGCGAGAATGGTGCGCACAATTTCGACATACTCCCGGGTCCGGCCGAGAGGCTTGCCGTAGGGAACTCCATACCATCCTTCGACCACTTGCGGCCCGGAAACCCCGAGCCCCAGGAGCATCCGGCCGCCCGTGAGGAAATCAAGGGTTGCGGCGATCATGGCCGCGTTAGTGGGAGTGCGCGCGGGGATCTGCATGACGGCGGTGCCGACACGAATCTGATCGGTCTTGGCTGCGAGCCAGGTCAGGGGTGTGACACAGTCCGATCCCCAGGCTTCCGCCGTCCAGAGCGAATGGTAGCCCAGGCGATCGGCCTCCTGGGCCAGCCTCAGGTGATGTGCCGGAGGCAAAGCAAGGAAGCCGAGATGCAAGCCAAGCCGCAATCCAGAAAAACTCATAGTGGATCTTTATAGCATTGCGCGCCGCGAAAACCACCGAAATTGCAGACCAGCATTTGGAATGCCGACAGAACCAGGGCTGCATCCAACTGAACCTTCATTTTCTTTGTGATCTTCGTGGCGGTTTTGTTTTGCATTCCGCCGGATTGGCACGCGCACGCGGATCCGCGCAACGTTGAATTGATATTGATGGGGAAGGAGTGCTAGGATGAGTATTTATGCAAGTTCACAGATTAGTTTTAGGGGGTCTGGCACTGCTGATTTCCAGTAGGGACCGGCCTGAAATCTACCGATAAGCCATAAAGCTATGCCTGAATTACGTCACGATCCGATCCAGAAACGTTGGGTCATCATAGCATCGGAACGCGGCCGCCGGCCCGACGATTTCCCGCGGCTGGAACAAGCGACTCCGGGCGGCTTCTGCCCTTTCTGCACAGGGAATGAGAGCAAGACTCCCCCCGAGATTGCGGCGCTCGGCCCGCACGGGCGCGCGCCTAACTCTCCCGGCTGGCAAGTGCGCGTGGTCCCCAACAAATTCCCGGCCTTGCGGATTGAGGGCGACCTGGATCGCAAGGGGATCGGCATCCACGACCGGATGAATGGTGTCGGCGCGCACGAGGTCATCATCGAGACACCCCACCATGAGCTGGGAATGGCTGATATGCCGGTCGAAGATCTCAAAAAGGTGCTCTGGATGTACCGCGAGCGCCTTAACGACCTGCTGCGCGACTTCCGTTTCAAGTACATCCTGATTTTTAAAAATTACGGTGCCGCCGCCGGTGCTTCCCTTTCTCACCCGCACACCCAGCTCATCGCTACTCCCGTGACGCCTCTGACTCTGGCAGAGGAACTGAATTCTGCAAGAGACCACTACCGTTACAAGGAGCGCTGTCTCTTCTGCGACGTCATCGAGCAGGAGGTGGAGTCTGGGGATCGTATCGTGCTGGCAAACGACCGTTTCGTGGCCATTGCACCCTATGCTTCGCGCTTTCCGTTCGAGCTTTTCCTGACACCCAGGCATCACCACCACAGCTTTGCCGAGATCAGTGACAACATGATTCACGAGCTTGCCGTGGCCCTCAAGGAAGTGCTTCTGAGGATCAAGAAGTGCCTGAACGACCCGCCCTTTAATTTTTTGATTCACACGACCCCCAATGTAAAAGTAATCCCTAAACGCACCGCGTATTGGGATACCATTGAGGTCGACTACCACTGGCATATCGAGATCATGCCTCGCCTTACCCGAATCGCCGGCTTCGAGTGGGGGACCGGCTTCTATATCAATCCCACCGCACCGGAAGAAGCGGCGAAGTACCTCAGGGAAGTTGAGTTTTAATCGATAACGCGGTCGCGATTGAATACAGCCCGGAGATTTTCGCCTGCATATGAGATACTGCTTCCGAGTGATCATTCCCACAGGGCTTGGATTTGAATTGGTCGCGGCCGGTCGCGGCCTTGTCCCGCAGGGGGTGCTATGACAAATCCCGATCACAAGCACATCGTCATGTTCGCGGCTGAAGCTGCACCCTATGTCAAGGTAGGGGGGTTGGCAGATGTGATCGGCGCCCTCCCGAAGGTCCTGGAGAAATTGGGCGCGCGCATCACGGTTGTTCTACCCGCCTATCAGCTCATCCCGCGCGAGAAGTTCGGCATACTCGCCAGCACAGCGGTTCAGCCGTTCGACGTCCCCGTGGGATCGAAAATTGTCCGCACCGAGATTGCACAAACCACCATGCAGGGAACCGGCGTGGAAGTGTACTTTCTGGACGGGGGAGGATATTTTTCACGGGAGGGTGTCTACGACGATCCGGTCACGAAGGAAGGATACCCCGACAATGTGGAGCGACTTTCCTTCTATGCCAGGGCAGGCCTCGAATTGCTGCGGAGATTAGGGCGGCCCGTGGATGTAGTCCATTGCCACGATTCCCAGACCGGGCTGATCCCCGGACTGCTGAGTACGGTCTATCAGGATGACCCTTTCTTCCGGCACACCGGCTGCCTGTTCACCATCCACAACATGGCTTACCAGGGCTTGTATGAGAAAGAAGCCCTGGCCTGGGCTGGGATCGATGCCAAATACTACTCTTCGTCTTCCCCCTTCGAGTACTGGGGCAAGGTGAATTTAATGAAGATCGGCATCCTGACGGCCGACCTGGTCAGTACGGTGAGCGCAACCTATGCGCGGGAAATCCAGTCCGGACCTGAGTACGGTTATGGTCTGGAAGGCATCCTGAGAAATAGGGCGGACGATCTCTACGGGATCGTGAATGGCATCGATTACGACGAGTGGAACCCTGAGACCGATCCATTGATTCCGGAGCGATATACTGCACAGGATCTCGCGGGCAAGGCTGCTAGCAAAACCGCCCTGCTGCAAACCATGAAGTTGTCCAAACGCAAGGGGAGAATTCCGCTGATCGGGATCATCTCCCGGCTGGCAGATCAAAAGGGATTCGATCTCATCGGGGAAGCCATAGAGGAGATTGCCGCACACGACCTTCAGATGGTGGTTCTGGGGACCGGGCAGCCGAAATACCATCAGCTGTTTGAAAGTCTCTGTGCCCGCTATCCTGAGAAAATAGCCGCCAAACTCGGTTTTGACAACCTGCTTGCCCATCAGATCGAGGCCGGTGCCGACATGTTCCTGATGCCCTCCAAATACGAGCCGTGCGGGCTGAATCAGCTCTACAGCCTGCGTTACGGAACAGTTCCGATCGTGAGATCAACAGGCGGGTTGGCGGATACCATCACAGACTACGATCTCATCCATGACCGCGGCACCGGCTTCATCTTCACGGAGTACACAGCAGCAGCCATGTTAGGGGCGATCGAGCGCGCTCTGGTTGTCTATGCGGATTCGGAGAGATGGCGTCGGCTGGTGATGCGAGGCATGTTGGAGCGCTGGTCCTGGGGTGAATCGGCACAGAAGTATCTGGAGCTATACACCCGGATTTGTAAGAGGCGGAATACATGACAAAAGAAGGCCCATCAGATGCCAACTCATTCCTCTCTCCATGCCGCATGGGATTGCCTACGTAACCAAGGGAAAGCAGGACTGCCCCATCATTGCCATCCACGCTAGGAGCCCGTCCGAGAATTAGGAGGGGTCGCGCGCATGGGGCTTGCGGGGCGAGCTCAAGGCGCGAGGAGGAGGCGATGTCGGTGCAC